>CAZNSF010000384.1:0-5846 GCA_964575565.1 uncultured Verrucomicrobiota bacterium
CCTAAGCAGACAGCTAAAACTGATCCTAAAAGTAATCAGAAACCAAGCTTAACCAAACCTAAAACAACAGAGAAAACTCCACCTCAACCTTCGACCGATGATTTTAATGCTGCAAAGTTCACTGACCAACTTTTAGCTAAACTCCCTAGCACTGGATTAGTTATCGCCAAAGGCGCTACCGGCAGCGGAACAAGTGCTACCGGCCAACCCAACGATTTTGCTTGGTATCTAAACCAAATTTCTGAAGAAATGTACAACGCCTGGCAGCCGCCGTTTGGATTAGAAGATGGATTATTTACACAAGTTCTTCTTCGAATCGAAAAAAGCGGAGTGATTTCCCAGGTTGCACTCGCGGCTTCGAGCGGAAATACTTCCATGGATGAATCTGCTTTAGCAGCAGCAAACCGTGTAAAAAAATTGGCTCCTCCTCCTAAGGAACTAGGAGAACCTTTTGCAGAAATAACTATTAAATTTAAAAAACAAAAATGATGAAACAAAACAATCTAAACCGTCCCGCCTCATATTCCCCTCCTTACCAAGGAGGGGTTAGGGGAGGTTTCCCTAATAACTACAATCGAATGCTTTCCTTTTTGATTTTAATATACGCCATTCCCTTTCTAGCTATTCATGCTGCTCATAAGGTCGAAGTGATTAAGTCCGGCGATACGATTTCTATTCGTTTGCCAGTACTCGATGGCGCTTCGGGGGCTGAAGCAACCAAAATTCTTTCGAGCGATCTAGAACGTAGCGGTTGGTTTAAGGTCGTCGCTACAGAGGGTGATTATTTTCTTCAAGGAACAGCTTCCACTTCTTCGGTACAATGCAAACTCTTTAAGCGCGATGGCTCACCCATCATTAGTCCAAATGGTAGCGGCGACCTACGGCAAGCAATTCACAAAGTTGCTGATGAAATTGTTGCTAAACTAACCGGTAAAAAAGGAATTGCACAAACCCATATTGCTTTTATTTCCGATAAATCAGGCAAAAAAGAACTTTATGCCATGGATTATGATGGTGGAAAGGTTCAACGTTTTACTACAGATAAATCATTGGTCGTAGCTCCCAATTTTAATTATCAGGGAAATAAAATCGCTTATACTTCTTATCGTTCCTCTTTTCCGGATGTTTATGTAATGGGATATCCGGCTGGTAAGGTTCGAGTAGTATCCAATTATCCGGGTCTTAATTCCGGTGCCGCTTTTTCACCAGATGGTTCTCGCTTGGCACTTACTTTAAGTAAAGATGGTAATCCCGAACTCTATACCATGTCGGTGGACGGCGAAAATTTAAAACGTCTTACGCACACCCGTGGTGGCGAATCCTCACCCACCTGGTCTCCGGATGGCGGCCAGATTGCTTATAGCTCTGATGAAGGCGGACGCCCTCAAATTTATATCATCCCGAGTTCCGGAGGCAGTGGAAAAAAATTAACATCCTCGCCTGCGTATAATACCGAACCTGATTGGTCTCCGGATGGGAAGCAGATTGCTTACAGTTCCTCGCCCAATAGCAGCCAATGGGCAATTAGCGCCCTCGATCTCCAAGAAAGCGGCGGCCGCGGAAAAGAAATTTATTCCGATGGAAATTGCGAAGATCCATCTTGGGCTCCCGATGGACGGCATCTTGTTTTTTCGCGTACCACCGATGGGTATAGTAACCTTTATATACTTGACACCATTACTAAAGAGGCTACTCAATTAACTCGAGATTTTGGGAATTGCACCCAACCTACATGGTCTAAACAATGACCCGTTTAAAAAAAGAAAAAGTATTAGAATATTTCGCTCCATGAAACTTACATTTTGGATGAAACTATTTTTAGCTGTTCCGCTTGCTTTAATATTAACTAACTGCAGCAGCCCAACACCTGATGTAGAAACTGGCCCTGGAACAATTATTGATGAGGATACCCCTGCGCCTACCGACGAAAATGTTAAATCAACCGATGAAAAGATGGGACCGCCTGAAAACTCGCGTCCTACAATTAAAAATGGTGTGGAATACGGTAAATGGGAAGCTATCCATTTTGATTACGATAGCGCTACGATTCGGTCAGCGGATCGCTCTACCTTAGAAGATATTGCTAAGTGGTCCAAAGATAATCCGGGCTCAAAAATGATTGTTGAAGGGCACTGCGATGAACGTGGCACACCAGAATATAATCGGGTATTAGGTCAGCGACGCGCTGTAGCTACACGCGCTTACCTTATTAAATTAGGTGTAGGATCTAAAAATATAAGCACGGTTAGTTTTGGCGAAGATAAACCAGCCGATACCAGTCATAACGACGAAGCTTGGGGTAAAAATCGACGCGCTGAATTTGGAGTTATTAAATAATGCTACTGCCAACGATCATAGCTTGGGGTATGCCTAGTGGCGGTGAATTGATCATTATTTTGGTGATTGTCCTTATAGTTTTTGGCGCCAGACGTTTACCTGAACTCGCCCGTTCTTTAGGCCAGGCCAAAAAAGAATTCTCCAAAGGCCTTCGAGAAGATGAGGATGAATCGAATAAGTCTTCTTCTGATCCTTCCAAGTCCTCCTCAAACGGTAATTCAACAAAAAAGGGTTAAATCTCCCAGCCTATCGCTGCGGTGTTAAGGATAACACCACCTACCACATTCTTGTGTATTTGTGCCGTTTCTGTTTTTGGATTCTTTTTCGTGTATTTAGCGGGCTAACTTCAGCTTGTTAAGATTATGTTTCCCTATATCGCACTAAGCAAAAACGGATCGTGGCAACCGGGGCCGTATCCTGGCGTTGAGCTGATGATTCTCCATAAAAATGAGACGACCGGCGGCGTAACTGTTCTGCGCAAATTCGCTGCTGGCATGGTTGTCCCGGCCCATACGCATCCTTTAGCCAATGAATCAGCCTATATTCTCTCTGGCGAATGGGAAGAGGGCGGTGTGGTTTATACAGCAGGCGCCTTTTTCTTTGCGCCGCTCGGTGTTCAGCATGGTCCGCATATTGCAAAAACGGAAGTAATGAGCTTAACGATTTTTGATGGGCCGTTAACGGTGGCGTGAGCCCATCGTTTTCTTACTCGCCTCCGCCAGAAAGTCCGCCGCGGTAGAATGAATGGCGAGGACGAGCCTCGCCGTAGTTCGCCGTGGCGAACGAAGGCGGGCTTCGGCGCAGTGATACAAGTGTTTTTTCTTTCATAAAGAAGCCCCGCGCGGAAGCGCGGGGTATTTCACTTGGCAAAATTAAGGAATTGCTATATAGTAAGGATAATAACAAAAGAAAGGAATAATGAATGATCACTTCAACTTTAACAAGTAAGGGACAGACCACTATTCCGCAGATTGTTCGCCGAGCTCTTGGGTTAACGGATCATGACCGGCTGGTTTACGAGTTTGCTGAAGGGAAAGTGGTTCTTAAGCCTTTGAAAGGAAATTTGTTGCATCTAAGGGGAACGGTGCGCCCCAAACAGGTTCCAGAAAATTTTTCATTGATTCGGCGCACGATCCAGAAAATGGCGCCGCGCGCTACACCCAAAAAGTGATTCTATGGCGCAAAAATTCCTTTTGGATACCAATATTTTTCTTCGCTACCTGACCAATGACGATCCGAGGAAGGCCACTCAATGCGAGAAGCTTTTTAGCCGAGCTGCGGAGGGTGAAATTGCTTTGGTGATTACAGAAATGTGTTTAGCTGAACTGGTTTGGACGCTTGATTCTTATTATGGCTTGGATCGAAACGAAATTGTGGAAAAGGTAGTTGCTATTTTAAACATGCGCGGTCTTGAAATCCCGAATATCGATTTGTGGTTAGAAACCATTACTCGGTTTAAAGAAACGAAGGTAAGTTTAATTGATGCTTATCACGCCGCGGTTGCGCAAGGTTTCGGGAAAATCATCTATTCTTATGATCGAGATTTTGATCTTTTTAGCGATGTCAAACGTATCGAACCCGCTTAAAAATGGAGGTACAATTCCGTAACGGACTTAGTTGTATTCCCAATATTTGATATCTCGTGCCGATATTTTTACAGTTCATTGGTTTCCGGTTTGTTCTCTAGTTTTTTTTAAAAACTTCAATTCAATTCCTGGATTTGTTGGTGGGGATCCGAAAATTCCAATTTTAACGATTTCGATATCATTGGTTTGCTCCAAGACAGGTTTCGTCGTAAAAATGTGAGTCCCATTAGGTCTCTGTACAAACAGATATCCTCGTGTACTTAAGATGCCCGCAATACGAATACCGTGACCGTGTCGAATATACGTATTGTTAGCTTTGTTCATAGAGCTTCTAGATACTGTACGCGCACTCAAAATTCTATTCTTTCGATCAAAATCAAGTGGCACAAGAAGTCGTTCGCTCATAACATCTGAACCTGTCGAATACTGATATTTTGCTTGAATTAACCAAATTAATTCATCAGCAGATGTTTGAATTTCCTCTAGTTCTTCAGTATAAAAACCTCCTTCAAGACCCGTGGCTGTTACAATATCGATTTCGACACTGGTATTGGCTGGAAACGGGTTGATTATCACTTCCCATAAACCGGTATTCTCTTCGTCGGCGAAACGTTCAACTAACAATTTATCTGATGGAAGTCCTTTTACGGTCAGAGGTTGTTTGTCCCACCTCTCGGAAGCCTCTACTTTATAACCCGCGGATGGTTCTGCGCTTTTTATACTCAAAATAGCCTCAGGAAATTGGAGATCTAAATGCATATTTAAAAGCGCGATGTTATTTTGATTTTCGATTTTCAATTTATATAACCTGCGGTTTTGAATTTGGGTAAAAGAAAGCGGACTTTCACTTTTTTCTGGTAGATTTACAGGGGCAGTAATAATTTTGAATTTTGGAAGATGTCGAACGACGTGATTGCTTGAAGAGTGAGGATAAAACCAAAGAATAAACGCTAGAATCCCAAAAATCAGCGTAAGGACCAAACCAATAGCCGTGTATTTGCTCGGCAAGCTCCAGCTGCTCCATTGCCTTTTCGTGGGTATTATGGGCGACAATATCTTTCGACGTAGAGCCCGCCAACAACTTGCCATGATGATAAAAGGTGCCAAAGTGAACCATCCTGCCCATACCAAGGTAATAGGTCCTTCCTGGTAATTTTCTCGTGTACCGTAATGCAACTCCACAGTTGTCACTGCTAGTATGCAGAGAACAAAAAAAGTTATTATAGGCCCCCAAAATATCTTAGTAGCAAGGCGATAATCAGGTGTTGTCCAGGTATCCCACCAACCCTGCAGCGTTCTAGGAGATCCCGGTGTCTTGGCAAGCAGGTAATACCAGAATGAGCCATAGCCAACCATGACGAAGGAAAGAAAAAAGAATATCGAACTTAGCCATTCATAGAACATCTCTCCTTTTTGCAAAGAAGCTATTTTGGCAAGATAGCCCCAATCAAGAAGAATGATGATAGCATCCCACAAAACAATCGTACCTAAGAGTAGAAATGTCATTCTTCGAAAATAAAGTTGGTCTGTAATAGGTCGCTTAACAGGAAGCGCTGCCGTCACTTCAGGAGAGCTCGTAATCGTTTCCACATCCGTCCTCACCTCGCTAACATGTTGATAACGACGCTCGCGCTCTTTCTCAAGAGATCGTAGAACCACTTCATCCAATCGAACATCAATTTCGGCTTTTCTCGAGGGCGGGGCAAAGCGTCCTAGCGGTAATTCCCCAGTCAACATTTCGTAAAAGACAACGCCGAGAGAATAAATATCTGCGCGATGATCTACCTCTTGCGGTTTTTCCATCTGTTCCGGTGCCATATAATGGGGTGTGCCAATGGTTTGACCGGAACCTGTTAGCCGAAAATCTCGGGGATCAACCCTTAAAAGTTTGGCTAAACCAAAATCAGCAATTTTAACTCGTCC
>CAZNSF010000385.1:0-2551 GCA_964575565.1 uncultured Verrucomicrobiota bacterium
CTCATCCTCGGCTCGATTTATTTGTAGCTGCAGACTCGCCCCATCCTATGGAGCGCTTTGGTTGTTCGGTGTGCCACGCAGGATGGGATCGCGGGACTGAATTTGTTCGCGCTGCGCATACACCACCCTTTTACCCAACTAAACAAGAGTACGTAAAAATGCCGCTGGTCGAAGGCACGCCCCATTGGGCACCCAAAACAGTTGTTGAAACGTGGAAACCCGGCTTGCTTGATAAAGTAAAGGAACATACTAAACTTTTGGAAGAAAAACAGGCTCTCAAATCTTCCAGCCGCAAAGATCCGGAAACGTTGCGTCAATTACGCGAAAAGATCAATGTCTTGCGTTTAGAAGCAAAGAATCAGTACGGCATAGAAAATGATGATTTTTCTAAATTTCAATTTAATGATTCACTGACCCCAGAAGAAGCATGGAGTGATTCTCCGCTTCATTGGCATCCCATGCATTACAAGGAAGATCCGATGCGGTCACGGGAATTTGTGGAAGCTTCGTGCTTAAAATGTCATCAAAATGTTACGGATATTCCTGTAATAAAGGATCCGGATGATAATTCCAAGCCCGCCCCGGGCGAAAAGATTAATGCAGGTTTGCGCCTCATCGAACAGGCTGGCTGTTATGCATGCCATAAAATGCAAGCGCTCGAGACCCTTGTTAAGTATAAGGTTAAAACTGATGGAGAAAAAGTTAAGAAACCGGCGGCTTTGGCCGATGGCAAAATTCCAGAGAAAGAGATAATCAAACCGCTCGAAACCTTGGATGATATTGCCCATGCTTTTACTGCTGAACCCCAAGCCATTCTGGCCATGAATAATCTCTCCAGTTCTTCGGATATTGAAGGTGGCCGAGAGTTATCGATCCCTGTTCGCATGCCTTATCCGAAACCTGGCCCAAGCCTTTTAAAGATTGCTTCCAAAATATCATCTGAAGAATGGATCAAGAAGTGGTTAGAAAACCCCAAGGCATTTCGGCCAAACACCTTTATGCCGCAGTTTTGGGATTTGGATAATAACCGAGATGGAACACATTTCCAGGGCTCATTGACCGGCAAAGATGGCAAACCCATACAAATAGATTGGCAAGATCGTAATGAGATAGAAATCGCTGCCATTGCCAAGTACCTCTACAAAATTTCCGAAAAACAAACCTATCCACCGCCTCCGCCGGGTGATTCGGCTCATGGTGAAAAACTTGTCAATACAGTGGGGTGTATGGGCTGCCATGTGGTTGATCAGAAATTGACGGATTTTAAGTTTGAAGACCGGCGTTTTCGTTCTCAAGGTCCCATGCTTTCTGGTTCTGGTTCCAAATACAATGCAGGATGGCTTTATGCGTGGCTAAAGGATCCAAGCCAATATCGTCATGATACGCGCATGCCTAATCTACGTCTTAGCGATCAAGAAGCAGCAGATATTACCGCGTATTTAATGGCCAATAAAAATCAAGAGTTTGATGAACGTAAAATTTCCGTTTTAAAGGAAGAAGTTCTTAACGATACCACACTCGATTATTTAAAGAACACGATGTCTCTTAGCCAGGCTTCTACAACCAATGTGGTGATGAAGGCGGAAGAAAAGCTCACCTATCTTGGAGAAAAATTGGTGCAACGCTATGGCTGTATGAATTGCCACAATATTAAGGATATGGAAAAGGCAAAGCCCATATCGATCGAGCTTTCTGAGTGGGCATCGAAGATTCCGAGTAAGCTTGATTTTGGTTTTGTAGAAATTCCCCACGAAAAGCGCACCACAGCCTCTTTTCTTCATCAAAAACTGCAAGCGCCTCGTTCCGTGGATCGTGTGGAAACTAAAAGGCCACAGGAACTTCTGAAAATGCCACAATTCAATTTTACTGAAGAGCAAATCGAGCTAATCATGACAGCGGTATTGGGCATGACCGGTGAAACACCCAACGCAAAGGCACGGAAAAATCTTAAAGAAAATGATTGGTATATTGAAAATGGTCGGTGGCTGATTAAAGAACTTAATTGCATGGGCTGCCATATTAATGAAGAAAAAGGCGGCGCTATTCGAAGAACGATCGATGAAGAAAAAAAGTTCTTTTATCCTCCGAGTCTAGATGGAGTTGGGGTTAAAGTTCGATCTGATTGGCTGCATACATTCTTAAAAAGCCCGGGAGAACATAAATACCGCGACTGGCTGCAAGCAAGAATGCCTACGTATCACTTTACAGATGATCAAATCAATACCCTTACCCAATATTTTGCTTTACGCGATAAACAGCCTTACCCATTTGAAACAGAGACGATGGAAAATCTACCGCCACCATCAAAGGAATCGATTGAAGCATCTGAATAAATTATTGCCAAATATTGTATCAGTTGTCATGCGGTGCGTTCCCACGAACAAGATATGGAAGCAGGCAGCCATGGTATAGATCTTTCACTCGTTAAACACCGTATGCGCGCGAATGGAGTTATTCCATGGGTTAAAAACGCCCCTAAAATTACTCCTGGTGGTACCATGTCCAAGTACGAGGCTATGCCTGAAATTTTGGGCGGCGATAGCGAAAAACA
>CAZNSF010000386.1:0-5310 GCA_964575565.1 uncultured Verrucomicrobiota bacterium
AATTATTTCATAACTTTGAAATACTTGTCGATAAATAGAATCCAGAAGACGAGAAAGTTGTGTGCAACAATTGTGTGTAGGAATGATGATGCTGATAATGGGCGATGCCTCGATTTCAGCCATATTTTAATATTTCGGTACTTTGGGGTCTACTTGGGTAGACCAGGCTTCAATTCCACCAATCACATTTTTCAAGTTTTTGTAACCCTTTTCTTTAAGAAATTTTAGGGCACGGCCGCTACGACCGCCAGATTTGCAATGCAATAGAATTTCGCGGTTAGAATCTATTTAGCCTAATCGATTCGGCAATACGCCCAACGGAATTAACCTCGCGCCAGGAATTTTGGCGATTTGCCATTCGTGCGGTTCGCGCACATCGATCAAATTAAAGTCTTCTTTTGCATCAAGCCGTCTTTTAAGTTCTACCACGGTGATTTCCTCTGCACTAGGTTTTAAGAAAGTCTGACCATTGGATGATGCAGCTGGCGATATCAATCCACAAAATTGGTCATAATCAATTAATTTCGTGATGGTGGGTTTAGCACTACAGATGGGGCATTGCGGATTTTGGCGGAGTTTCATTTCGCGGAATTTCATTGCCAACGCATCAAAAAGAAGAAGACGACCAATCAAAGATTCCCCCTGCCCAATGATGAGTTTAATTGCTTCGATTGCCTGAATAACGCCGATAATGCCTGGAAGCACTCCGAGCACTCCGCCCTCTGCGCAACTCGGCACTAAACCCGGTGGCGGTGGTTCTGGATAAAGACAACGATAACAAGGACCGCCTAACACCGGCGCAAAAACAGTGGCTTGTCCTTCAAACCGGAAAATGGATCCATAAACATTCGGTTTCTTGAGTAAAACCGAAACATCATTGGCCAAATAGCGTGTTGGGAAATTATCTGTTCCATCGATAATGATGTCGTAGTTTTTAGCGATATTCATCGCATTTTGCGAAGTGAACCGCTCTTCGTACAAATCCAGTTTTACATGGGGGTTTATATCTCGAATTCGATCTGCAGCGGATTGAATTTTTGAACGGCCTATATCTTTAGTGCCATGCAAGATTTGACGTTGTAAATTAGAGTGATCCACTACATCGAAATCAACAAGTCCGAGCCTTCCAATACCCGCAGCCGCAAGGTAAAGAGCTAGAGGCGAACCAAGACCTCCAGAACCAATTAATAAAATAGAACTAGCTTTTAACTTTTTTTGTCCTTCGATGGTTACCTCCGGCATAATAAGGTGACGTGAATAACGGGCGATTTCCTCGTTGTTCAACGTAGTGGCAGCGAAGCGTTGCGGATCTAAAATAGAATTCATGACTTAAAAACAGCTAGCAATAGAATCACTTGCCCCGCACAAAAAATAAAGAAAAAACTTGATTTTTACAAGTTTGGTTACAGACTGTAGCTATATTCTATGTCGAAGGGGACGCCCATTTTATTATGGCGACAATGTAATGTAGCTTAGTCACAGAAACTTTAAACAACAAGAAGGAGATCACGATGAAAAAAGCAATGTTAACAATTGTATTTGGTTCTCTTTTTGTGTGCGCTGTGCATACAAATTTCGCACAAGTCGAGAAACCGATGCTGGGGAAAGATCTTCCAAAGCTAGCAGTGCCGTTCTTAAAAAAGCCATCCAGCCTTTTAAATAAACCTATGGTCGTTGAATTTTGGTCAATAGGGGAAGGGGAAGCTGCCTGTAAGACGAGTAATGCGTATCTAAATGAGGTTTATAAAAAATATAAGGAATTCGGACTCGAAATTATAGGTGTTGCCACTATGGGCATGGATCCCGGAGATATAGAAACCGTAAAAAACTTTCTCAAAGATCAGCCGGTAGATTATCCTATAGCGCTTGATAAAGGGTATGCTTATGCCCGGAAATTTGAGCTTAATGCTATGCCCTACGTTTATCTTGTAAATAAAACCGGCAAAATTGTATGGGAAGGGGCCCCTACGGATTTAAAGGATTCTGATGTTGAAAAAGTTCTTGATATTCCACCATCAAAAAAAGTAGCAACTCCACCACCAAAAGTCACGGCTCCTTAAAATATAATAAGGAACATCGTTGTAACTGCCAAGCCATGCCGAAGGCAAGTAGTTTGCCATTGTGATATTTCATGGCTACGCCCTAGCACTTTCCCACACATCGTACCTCTCTGAAGCATCCGTGCACCAGTGGATGCAATTATCCACCCCTTTTGATGATGACTTTTTGAGGGGTGAAAAACATTTATTCTCGAGGCGAAAAGATAATTGTTTGTGCTTATTGATTTTACTAATAACTAACCGTATGAAAAAAATAAGCATAGCTCTTTTGGCCTGTGTCTTGATTGTTGTTGGTTATGTTATTATAAAAACACCAAAAACGGGTCCGCTTGCGCCATCGCCTGAAATGTCGATGGTTGGGAAAGATCTTCCAAAATTAACGGTTCAGTTTTTAAAAGAGCAAATTGATGTTTCCGGAAAACCTATCTTGATCGACTTCTGGGCAACCCTCTGTCCTCCATGTATCGAAAGCATGCCCCATTTGAATGAAATTTATAAAAAATATCGAGCGCAAGGACTAGAAGTTATTGGTATCACTGATGAAGATAAAGAAACGGTGGGAAAGTTCCTTGAGCAATTACCTGTGGATTACCCAATAGCTATTGATCCAGGAAGCAAATATTCAGACCTTGTTATTCCTGATGGGATTATCCCGCACGTTTTTCTTGTAAATAAAAAAGGCGAAATTGTGTGGGAAGGGAAGGGATATCCTATAGAACTAAAAGATTCTGATATTGAAAACATTTTAAAATAGAGGAAGTATCTTTCCAATGACCATCTTAGAGCTGCATCAGAATGAATCTGTGCGGCGGAAAGAATTTCCTGTGTGTGTGGAATCTATTTTCTTGGCGCATGCCGGCGTTTGCCCTTTTCCCCATCGAGTAGCCCAAGCGACGACCGAGTACACTTCCGCATGCACCAAAGGTGATCAAGAAATGGCTTTGCCAACTGCCCTGGTATTAAAAACACGAAAGCTTGCCGCTGAACTTTTGGGTTGTACACCTCAAGAAATTGCGTTGGTGGGGCCCACTTCCAATGGTCTTTCGATGGTAGCCAATGGACTCGATTGGCAAAAAGGTGATAATCTTGTTTTTTATCAACAAGATTTTCCATCAAATGCTGTGGTATGGATGGCGCTTGCTTCTCATCATGGAGTACAACTTCGCGAAGTTCAGCCAAAGAATCTTGGAGAAATCACTCTCGAAGATATCACGCCACTCGTGGATAGCCGAACGCGGTTGGTAGCTTTATCTTCAGCACATGCTGTGAGTGGTTACCGCCTAGATATTGATCGTATTGGGCAATGGGTAAGATCGAAAAACGCGCTCTTTTGTGTGGATAGCGTACAAACTCTCGGCGTGCTTCGTACTCATGTGAAACACGTAGACTTTTTAGCAGCAGATTCGCATAAATGGCTTTTGGGACCATGTGCTGCTGGCATCTTATTTGTACGCCGCGAGGTCCAATCCAAACTTCGCCCTATTTTAGTAGGTTGGAATAATGTGATTTGCCCAGGCTATATCACCCAAGAGCAAGTAGAGTTTCCTCTTCATGCAGGTCGTTACGAAGCCGGCTCCCATAATCTTATTGGGATAACTGGTTTACATGCGGCGTTATCTCTTCTCTCGGAATTCGGCATTGAAAATATCGAAAATACCGTGCTTGGATTCACCCGATTTTTAAGAGAGGAACTACGCAAACATGGGTTCCAGTTGGCAAATACATCAGAGGCTGCTCTAAGCGGGATTACCTCTTTTTATCGGGAAGGATTTAATATGGAGGCATTACATTCTAAACTTTTGGGCGCTAATATCGTAACTTCTCTGCGCCAAACGCACGATGGCAAAAAATGGATCCGATTTTCGCCGCACTTTTATAATACCCAATCAGAATTAGAACGCGCTTTGAGCTTGCTTTAAATAATCGTAGATCGTGAATCGCGCATAGTACATCGTAAATCCAGTGAATATTTTTAAAGAACTTCGGCATTTTCCGGAATTTGTAAAACTTTCTCATTCAGTTTTCGCACTGCCATTTGCCTTGGCAGCGTTGATTCTTGCGATGAAAGGGTTTCCAGATTGGCGAACCTTGTTTTTGGTAGTCGGCGCAGTTATTTCTGCTCGTTTTACTGCCATGGCATTTAACCGAATCGTAGATACACGTTATGATGCTCTTAATCCGCGTACGGCCAATCGTCACTTGCCATCTGAGAAAATATCGACTCCTACCGCCTGGAGTATTGTGGTGGTAGGAGCCTCCACGTTTGTCTTTATTTCAATTACCATTAACCAACTTGCTGGCATACTTTCACCAGTAGCGCTCATCATCATTTTGGGTTATTCATTCACCAAACGGTTTACCTCTTTGAGCCATTTTTTTTTGGGCGCTGCATTGGGGTTAGCGCCTTTGGGGGCGTGGGTTTCTGTGCGTGGAACTCTCAATGATTTAGCCCCTTGGTTACTTGCCTTAGCAGTCATTTTTTGGGTGGCAGGGTTTGATATCATTTATGCGCTACAAGATTTAGAGTTCGATAAAACACATGGCCTCTATTCTATGGTAGTGGCTCTTGGACCGAAGCGTTCCATGGGATTAGTAAGGCTTTTACACGCCATGATGTTTCTCATTCTTGTAGCGATTGGCTTACTGCTTAATCTGAAACCAATATATTTTGCAGGACTCGTCATTGTGTTCGTAAGCCTAATCTGGGAACAATGGTTAATGTGCCGAGTTACCAAAAAAAACCTTCAAATAGCTTTCTTACAAGCCAATGCCCTTGCAAGCTTCGGCTATCTTGGTGCAGTAATCGCGGGTGTAATTTTTCGGTAATTTTTTTTCAACTTACCATCCTCTACGCCTAAGACCAGGTACAAGATCAAAGTGCTCATCTTGGCTGACCACAGGCAAATGGTGTTGACGAGCGAGAGCAGCAATCCAGATATCATTTTCTGGGATCGGCTTACCCATACGGCGTAACTCTTGCCGAATAGTGGCATAGTGGCGTGCTGTGATAGAATCAATCATAAGGACAAAACATAGGCTTTCGATGTGTTCGAGCCAAACTTCCAATTCATGACGGTGCCGGGAATTTAAGAGCCCAAAACGATATTCGCCGAGTACAATAGCTGGCAAATGTTGTTCAGCCGGATCGCCAAGTAATTCTTGTAGAGACGATTCCGTGTTGGCAAGCGCGGACAGGGCATTGGTATCGAGAATCATTTCCAATCTTCCAGATCAACCTTTGAAAATTCTT
>CAZNSF010000387.1:0-6714 GCA_964575565.1 uncultured Verrucomicrobiota bacterium
AGTGGAATTATTCTTATGAGGGTTGGTTATATGCAAACGGTCTTTTACGCCGAATGCAACACTTGGAAACAAGGAAGTTATTAACACGCCAAAAACAAAACAAGGCATGGGTTTATCAACTTACACAGCTAGGTCGCGATACAGCTAACAAAGGTCGTGATCCTGAAATATGTTGGCAACGGAAGTGGGATGGGTGGTGGCGCCAGCTTGTTTTTGACCTGCCCGTTAGCCAGCAACCAGCACGTATTTCACTCATTCGATGGCTTCGACGAAATGGTTTTGGTTATCTACAAGATAGTGTGTGGATTAGCCCCGATCCGGTGAAAAAAATTGCAGATTCTATGAAAGTATTCAGTAACGACGCTGAATCATTCACCATTTTGGAATGTCGTTGTGCAGTGGGATTTTCAAACTCGGCGCTGGTAAAAGGCGCATGGCCCTTAGCGCAAATCAACGAAGGCTACGATAGTTATCAAAAGTTCGCCGCTGATATTTTCAAACAGCTTCATAATCAAAGATTTCATCCGCGCGACCTTTTCGAATTATTACACAAAGAGAAAGTATATTGGACGCAAGCTTTTCATAAGGATCCACTCTTACCTCGAGCCTTATATCCTTCTGATTACACAGGATTCCGAGCTTGGAAGATACGGCGAAAACTATTTCAGCTTATTTCGAATCAGGTGACCACGATATAACCCATAGGAATCTTTCTTTCGAAGCCTCACGGCTCAGCTTTGCGCCTTTCATAGCGAAAGTAGCTTAACACGAATTACAATATTTTTGTTATACATGTAACAATAATATTGTAAGAAATTAATTTCTTCAAAACGCTAACTATCACGATTTTAAGGCTTTTTACTTTATTATTGAAGATGCGTTGTTTTGTCCTTGGACGATGGTTCTTTTGCAGATTAATAAATTGTACAAATGAGAAATAGCTTTTTAAAAAGGAAAGGTGTGCTAGGCTTTCTCTGGTAGTGTGATATTTGGATGATTTGGTGAGCGAGATAGGTAATTTATTATTCAGTGACGCACTTCAACTGCCCAAGGTAGTCCCCATACTCGAGCGGTTGAAAAAGGGAGAGGTGTTGTCTTTTAACGGCTTAGCCGAAGCCGGCAAACCTTTTATAACGAGCCTTTTGGCAATCGCGAGTGGTCGTTCGCTCTGTATCTTAGCGTCGTCGGTAAAACAACAGGAATATCTATATTCAGAAATCATGAGTCTTATTTCCGCTATAAAACAAAGTACAGCACCTATGGTTTTGCATTTTCCAGAAATGGAATTCGCATTGACCAAAAAATCTGGATGGCAAGGTGGACCCTTGCCCGATCTTGAAACTTCCGCTGAAATTCTTAACACGATTCGCGCCCTACAAAAAAGTAATGCGACGAAGATAGTGGTAACGACTCTTCCGGCAGTTTCCCAAGATTTACCTACACCAGAAATATTGAGTAGCAAAACACGATTCATTCGTGTGGGTGATCGAGTGGAAATAGAAGCGTTTATAGCGGAGTTAGTCGACTTTGGTTATGAGAACGAAGCGCAAGTTTCAGCACGTGGTCACTTTGCACGGCGTGGCGGCATTTTTGATATATTCCCATTCCAAACTGAAACGCCCGTAAGGCTGGAATTTAATGGTAATGAGATTGAATCGATTCGTCTTTTCGATATAGATACCCAAGGGTCTGTAGCGTCGGTAGTAGAAACAGAGTTGATGGGTCTAAATATTTCCGCGGTCAACAAAGGAGGGGCGCAATTAATCCATTATTTACCCAAAGAATGTTTGTTCTGGCGTGAACCATCAAGCGCCGATGAATCCATCGAGTTATCAGCTTTAACATCGGATGGTTTTACCGGAATGATAGGCAAGAACCATGAAAATGATATCGACCTAGAAATTTTTGGCCACGATTTTCTAACCGCTCCAACACTTGATACTGTCCTACACGAACAGCGCCACGAACTTCTTCTGCGTTACTGGCAAGATTGGGTTAATGAAGGGTATAAGATTTTCGTCTATTGTAATAACGAGGGGGAAGAACGCCGATTGCGAGAGTTCATAGCCAAAGACAGCATCACAAAAAATACTACTTGGATCCAAGCTCCTCTTTTACGCGGCTTTCTTTGGCCAACCGCCAAATGGGTTGTTTTAAGCGATGCCGAAATTTTTGGGCGTTACCAAACGCTCCGCATGATGCGTTTGCAACAAAAGATGGCGCGCGCGCGCGCGCGGCGTGAAGTATTGGAGTTTAGTCAGTTTAATGAGGGAGATTTGGTGGTTCATATTCATCATGGAATCGGCCGATTCCTTGGAATACGAAAAGTGGAGGTTACTGGCCGCGAACAAGAAGTTCTAACTTTAGAGTATGAAGGTGGCGCTCTATTGCATGTGCCTTTAGAACAAGCGCATTTAGTGGGAAGGTATGTGGGTATCGGTAAAGCTACACCGAAACTAGATCAACTAGGCGGTAAACGGTGGGGAAAAGCTGCCGCAGAAGCTCAGAGAGCTGTTTTGGATTATGCTGCAAAATTATTAAAAATCCATGCCGAGAGACAATCTTTCAAAGGCTTTACTTTTTCACGGGATAATGAATGGCAAAAGGAATTTGAGGAAGCCTTTTTATTTAAAGCAACCCCTGATCAAGAAACAGCCATTATAGACACTAAGCGAGATATGGAATCGATGAGGCCCATGGATCGTTTGATTTGTGGTGATGTCGGTTTTGGGAAAACGGAGGTAGCCATCCGCGCAGCCTTCAAGGCAGTGATGAATGGCAAGCAAGCATCTGTATTGGTGCCGACAACGGTTCTTGCCCAACAGCATGAACATACTTTTCGTGAGCGAATGGCAGATTATCCGGTGCGCATTGATCTTTTAAGTCGTTTTCGGACAAAATCTGAACAGCGCAAAACTCTTGCTGCAACACGTGAAGGGGCGGTCGATATTTTGATTGGCACTCATCGGCTTTTGCAGCCGGACGTAGTTTTTAAAGATTTAGGATTAGTGATTGTAGATGAGGAACAACGCTTTGGGGTTAAACATAAGGAGCGATTTAAAGAGATTTTTAAACTTGTGGATATTCTCACTCTTTCTGCAACACCAATTCCGAGGACTCTGTATCTTTCGCTTATGGGAGCTAAAGATATGAGTATCATCGAAACACCACCACCAAACCGATTGCCAGTGGAAACAGTAATTGCCCCCTACGATGAACGATTGATTCGTTCAGCCATTGAACGGGAAATTGCCAGGGGTGGACAGGTTTATTTTTTACACAATCGGATCGGATCGATTATGCGAGTACGAGACCGTATTATGGAACTAGTGCCCAAAGCACGAGTAGAAGTAGGTCATGGCCAAGTCGATGAAGATGAGTTGGAAAAAGTGATGATGAGATTTGTGGCTGGAGAGATAGATGTATTGGTAGCAACCACTATTATCGAAAGTGGTCTAGACATTCCACGCGCCAATACCATCATCATTGATCGAGCTGATCGCTTTGGTTTAGCAGATTTGTATCAACTTCGCGGGCGCGTAGGAAGAAGCCAAATGAAAGCGTATGCGTATCTTCTTTTGCCACGCCATCTCATGATCGAAAAAGATGCTCGGAAGCGAGTAAGCGCCATTAAGCAGTATAGCCATCTCGGAGCAGGTTTTAAAGTGGCGATGCGTGATCTCGAAATTCGGGGGGCTGGTAATATTCTTGGTACCGAACAAAGCGGCCATGCTACAGCCATTGGGTTTGAACTTTACTGTCAACTTCTTAAAGAAACTTTAGCGCGTATGAAAGGCAAAAAAAATCCTCCACGGATTGAGGTACGCACACGATTAGATTTTTTACCGATGTCGGAAGATCATGCAGTAGATAGTGTGGGAGCTTATATTCCAAGGGCTTATATAGCAGAAAGCCATTTACGGATTGAGGCCTATCGGCAGTTGGCAGAAGCGGGTGAAGTAAAAGAGTTAGAGGTATTAAAAAAGCGATGGCAAGATCGGTTCGGCAAAATTCCTAAACCGGTAAGGTTCCTCTTGGAATTGGCAAGCATCCGTTTGGTTGCTGCGAGAGTTGGTATCACAAGCATAGAAGTTGAAGATGGGAAAGTGATGCTTCAAAAGGGCGGCAGTTATATCACGATAGGAGGACGATTCCCCCGGCTGGCTTCATTCTCTAAAAACATTCATTCGATAGAGGTTGCCGAGTATCTAACAGAAATCTTAAAATTACTGAAATCTTATGGAAGCATTCATGAAAAGCAAATCCCTCGTAAAAAAGGCATTCGCTCTTAAGAGATTGACCTAGTATCCTAGGAAGGTTTAAGAAAAGAGGTATATGGCGTATACAGCAAGAAAGGTGGAAGATGTTTCTATTCTCGATTTAGAGGGCGAAATCGATTTGCATAAATCCCCCGAGGTACGATCAGAGATCGGGAAATTGATTGCACGAAAAGATAAATCAGTGGTGATCAATTTCCAAAAGGTGACTTATATTGACAGTTCTGGTTTGGCAACCATGATTGATGCCTTTCAAAAAATACGCACGTATGGAGGGAAGCTGGCGTTAATGTCGTTAACTAAATCGGTGCGTAGTGTTTTTGAGGTATCACGCCTCGATAAATTTTTTCCGATTTTTGAGGAAGAATCTTCAGCGATCGTGTCTTTTCGCAGTAGTGCGACTCCGACTGTTTGAAAAAAAAACTCCAAAATTTTCTATCGCAGTTAGGAGACTACACCATTCTCCTTGCAGACGCCTTGTCTTGTTGCGTGGTAGGATCTTTTCGTCTTAAAGGACCAAAGCCAAGGCATGTGATCGAGCAGATGCATGCCATTGGGGTTCAGTCGCTGGGAATTGTTTCGTTGGTTGTTTTTTTTGTGGGGTTAGTCATTGCCATGCAAACTTCCTACGAAATGGTAAAGTTTGGTACAGAAATGTATATTGGCCGTGTGGTCGGGTTAACGATGTTACGCGAACTAGGACCGCTCATTGCCACGATTGTTCTGGGTGGACGCTGTGGAGCAGCCATTACAGCGGAAATTGGCACCATGAAAGTGAACGAAGAGGTTGAGGCGCTCAAAATTATGGGGATTGATCCTGTGCGATTTCTAGTGGCTCCACGGTTGATGGCTTTTACGATTATGACTCCGGTTTTAGCGGTCATTGCCGATTATGTGGGTATTTTAGGAGGCCTTATTCTTGCACTCACGAATTTGCACTTAACAAGCTGGCAATATTTTGATGCAATGTTACAGGGGTTGACGATTAAAGACTTTTTATCCGGTATCATTAAAAGCGTTTTTTTTGGTTTGTTAGTGGGAAGTATCGCCTGCCACTTTGGTTACCAGACAGAAGGGGGAGCCGAAGCAGTAGGCCGTGCCACCACTCTTTCGGTGGTAACCTCCATTGTCATGATTATTATTGCGGATGCAGTGATGACCGCCGTTTTCGTTTACATTTTATGAAAGCTGCTATGATACATCTTTTATTTAGACTAAAGCAGTTCCTCGTATGAACCAACCCCACGTAGAAGTAAAACAACTTGCTCGTGCATTTGATGATCGTCAAGTGCTCGACCAGGTAAGCTTTAAGGTTGCTCGCGGAGAAACTTTGGTGATTATTGGGGGCAGCGGTTGCGGTAAAAGCACTTTATTACGTCATATCATTGGATCCTTAAAACCTGATGCCGGGGAAATCTGGCTTATGGGAAAGGAAATTACGAAGATGAAAGAAGAAGAGTTTCTCGAGGTTCGTAAAAAGTTTGGAATGCTTTTCCAAGGATCCGCGCTTCTTAACTCTATTACTGTAGGTGAAAATGTGGCTCTTCCTCTACAGGAACATACGAATCTTTCACCAGATATTATTGATATCATGGTAAAAATGAAAACCAGTATGGTGGGACTAACAGGTTTTGAACATCTGATGCCTTCCCAGATTTCCGGTGGAATGAAAAAACGCGTAGCTCTTGCCCGTGCGATTGCAATGGACCCAGAGATTTTGTTCTGTGATGAGCCTACCGCTGGGCTTGATCCTGTAATGACCGCGGTAGTGGATTTGCTGATCAACGATCTTTGTAAAAAGCTTGGGATGACTGCAGTAGTGGTTACCCACGATATGGCCAGCGCTTACCGTATTGCCAATCGTATTGTGATGCTGCACAAAGGGAAAGTGGTTTTCGAAGGTTCTCCAGATGAAATTCGCAGTTCGGCCAACCCGGTGGTTCGACAATTTATTCAGGGCGAAGCCGATGGCCCTATTTCCTTTAAACAATCAGGCGAAGATTATCTAAAATCGATTTTAAGTTCCTCGGCAATAACCTCGCCATCCTCCTAATTTTAAGCCATAGTTTTTTTATGAAAGATGAAACTGCTAAGACCAAGATAGGTGCGGTAACACTTTTTTCAGCGATTCTTTTTGTAATCATGGTATTATCCATTAGCGGCCTTTCTTTTAAAGCACGGCGAGAGATCAAAGTTAATTTTTCGTTCATCAACAGTTTGGAGACAAAGGCCCCGGTTCGTTTTGCAGGTGCCCGAGTAGGCGAGGTAAAAAGAATTCGCGTTCTTAGTCATGAGGAGCGCGCATCGGATTTCCCTAGAAATCCTCCCTATATCCAGGTTTTTGCTACGCTTGATAAAGACATCTCTATTCCGCGAGGAACTAAGGTGATGGTCAATACCATGGGATTTATGGGCGAAAAATATTTGGAGCTCATCC
>CAZNSF010000388.1:0-2889 GCA_964575565.1 uncultured Verrucomicrobiota bacterium
GATTGTGATTCATGATTATGCTGTTTTTCTTAGAATCTTCAGAATTTTACCTGTAGCTCCAAATTCAAGGGGGGCATATTTTTGTGCAATTTGTTGTCGTAGCTTTGCCGAACCTACCAAGCGTTTAGCTAATCGAACAACATGCTTAGTTTGGGTGCCAACAAGAAAGTTTTTTCCAGCCTTAACTAGTCGCTTCCATTCCGTTTCTTCGCGCAAGACAAGGCATGGGCGGTTCACCACCGCAGCTTCTTCTTGGACGCCACCAGAATCGCTCATTACCAAGAGCGCATGTTGCAATAAAGCAATAAAATCTAGATTACCGAGTGGAGATAAAGCGCGGACCCCTTTTCCAAGGCAAATTCGGTGTCGTTTTAAGATTGCTAATGTTCTGGGATGAACAGGAAATAAAATGGGAATTTCACGCCCGATTTGATTTATGGCATCTATCAATCTAGAGAAACATTGAAAATCATCTGTATTTTCCGCGCGATGCAAGGTTGCCAAAATATAAGACTCTGGCTTAACCCCAAAGCGTGCTAAGCGTGAGCGTTTTGCCAGCTTCATCGTTCGACGAGTGGCATCCAATCCTGTGTTACCGACCCGATAAATTTTTTTAGTGGAAATTCCTTCATTTTTTAGATGTTGCACTGCATCGTGATCAGGCGCGAAAAGCAATTCCGACACATGATCTACCAGGATCCGATTTTTTTCTTCGGGCATTCTACGATTAAAAGAACGGCATCCGGCTTCTACATGGATTATCGGGATATTAAGCTTGGCTGCTACAAGCGCTCCAGCAAGCGTGGAATTCGTATCCCCTAAAACGATTACGGAATCTGGTTTTGATCGAAGGATAATAGGCTCAAGCCGTTTTAACATACGCGCCAATTGTACACCGTGACCGGCAGATCCTACGTTTAAGAAATAACGTGGCAACTTTAAGCAGAGTTCATGAAAGAAAATACGATCCATATTTTCATCATAATGCTGACCTGTATGAGCCAAAATATGATTGTAAAATTTATCCAACAGAGGAAGCAGCGGAGAAAATTTGACAATTTCCGGTCTTGTACCAAGAATAGTCAAAATCGTCTTCATGGTAAAAAGGAAGTGGGCTGAAAAATCAACCTTTGTAAAAGGCGTAAGTGCGCTCGGATAACTCGGGCAGTTTTCATTTTAGATTCTCCAAAGCGGCGTACCGATAAAACAGCAGGTATTTCAGTAACTACATAGTTTTGTTTCAATGCCTTTAGCATCATTTCTGCAACAGAGGTAAAGTCGTTTGCGGGCGAAGCAATTTGATGATAAACAGCGCGTCGATAGATACGAGCAAGTGCTGTGAATGTATAAATTTTCTTTTGTAAAATGAGACGATAGGCAGCCGTCAACGATTTACTTAAAAAGACACGGTAAGCAGGCACACCTACCACTTTTCCATTGGGATGATAAGGCGAAACGGTTACTAAATCGGCACCTCTTTCCATTTCTAAAAGCATAGGCTCTAAAAGGGCGGGATCATAAGTGCAATCACTATCAAGGTTAGCGATCCACTCTCCTTCGGATGCAACCGCACCGGTTCGAATGGCAGCTCCCAAATTAAGATTGCGCTCATGACGAACCACTTTCGTTTTAGGGCGCGATCCAAAAGTCTTAACGAGTAAGGCGTATGTGTGATCCGTGCTGCCATCATCCACTAAAACCAATTCTACCGAGTGATGACTATTTACCCGATCTAAAACAGGAAGTAACTTTTCCTGAAGTTGTGGGATCCCGTCTGCTTCATTATAGCACGGCACGACCACGCTTAAAGTCGCCATAAAGTAATCGAGTATCTCAAATTTAATTTCGTTAATCCAATGCCTCAAACTTCACGCGTAAACGTTCATGGGTTTTACTGCACTTGAAAATGAGATAATCGGCTTCAGCTTCTACCGATTCCATTTCGAAACCGCTTCGACTAACGAAACCTTTTAAGCGCGCGGGATTCCCTATATAAAGCCCATAAGGAAGGGTATCTACCGTAATCACTGCTCCCGCTGAAATCATACAATATTCTCCAAGGGTAATTCCGCACATAACTGTGGCATTTGCCCCTATTGAACAGCCATGCCGTAAAAGAGTGGGGATAACAGCCCAGTCCTTTGTAAAAGCGCGTGGTCGAAAATCATTGGTGAATGTGGAATGTGGACCTACAAATACTTCGTCTTCCAGGGTTACACCTTTGTAAATGGAAACACCATTTTGGATTTTTACGCCATCGCCAATGACAACTCCTTGATCAATATAAACATCTTTGCCAATGACACAGTTTTTCCCAATACGAGCATCTTCTCGTATGTGCACTTGATGCCAAATTTTGGTGCCTTCTCCAATAATTGCTGCGGGTGAAACTTCAGCGCTAGGATGGATCAAAACATTTGCCATAAAAATAAAACCATTTAGTTAAAGTGTTCTCCTGTTTATCCAAAAAACACCTTGGCACTTTCGTAGAGTTCCTTGGGCACGGTTTTATTTTTTGTCACGGCCTGTAAGTCCACGGCAACAATTTCTGTACCGCGTAAAGCAACCATTTTACCAAATTGCCCATCTCGAGCTAGTTCTGCTGCTCTAAGCCCATAGCGGGTGCCAAGAATACGATCAAAAGCTGTGGGGGCACCGCCACGTTGCACATGACCGAGAACTACCGACCGTGTTTCGAATTTAGTTCGTTTCTCCAGCTCTCTGGCGATGATTTCTCCTGCTCCACTCATCCGTGGATGTCCAAAGGCATCTAACTCTTGGATTGGAGTGATATTGAAATTTTCCATTTTGAGTCCTTCAGCCACTGCAACAATGCTAAAAGTACGTCCCAGAGAATGGCGTTTTTTAATGGTTTCCGCCACTTCATCC
>CAZNSF010000389.1:0-2731 GCA_964575565.1 uncultured Verrucomicrobiota bacterium
GTGGAATACCTGTTTCTATGTTTTCTATAGCATGGCGCTTTACGAATTAAACAAAATTGCTCCAAACCGTAATAAAGATATCCAGGCTGATCTTACCCTTTGTGCAAGAGGTATTTTGCATGTGCCATACCAAATGGCAGATAGCTCACTTGCTTCTTATTTTACAGATAAAAATTATGGCAACTCGGCTATTCAAGGAGGATACATTGGCATCGTACTTGGAATAAGAAAACTTGTTATTCAGGACAACATCTTTGATATCCCTTTAAAGAAAAACGCTGAAGCCCTTGCGGCTTATATTAACAAGTGCCTGGATCAGTCAGAAGAGTTTTGGAGTTCTGATCACGCGACCCAACTTTATGCGATTTGGCTTTATGACCAAGCAGCGGGCGAGAATCACCAGTGGCTTTTTAAACGTTGGGGAAAAGTGATGAAAGATCGCTTTCTTGAGAAAGGAACAGATTTGCTTTATTCTGACGTAGCAGTGAATCCTGATAAAGTTTTAAGTCAACCACGCGGCAGCAGCATTGGATGGACAGCTCTCTTTTTAGTGGATGTGCTTCCTGAATTTGCGCATGACCAATATCGCGGTCTTTGCAAATATCGAGATCAACGGTTTTTTAACCTAGCTGGAACATTTGAGTTCCCATCTAAAAATTTGATCCAGTTTGGTGATACAGATTCTGGCCCGTTGATTTTTGGAATGAGCCCATCAGCCACAGGTGAAGCGTTGTGTTGCCATAAACTTTTTGGTGATAAGACCCGTTTCACACGAATTTTAAGAACTTTCGAAGTTTTTGGCGCACCGGTTCGCAATCAAAATAGCATGTTTTATTGGCGCGCCAACGCATTAGGCGACGCCATTTTATTATATGCAAAAGTCGCTCGGAGCAGGCATAAATAATTCTACCTCGAAAATGTATAAGGAACAAAAAAAGTATAATAGGTGGTTGCTCCTTCTGGCTTATACTTGGTTAGTTCTGATGGTAGGAGCCATTTTTTGTTTTAATCTTTGGGGATGGTTTTCAGGCGGATGGGTGATATTACCCATATACATTTTTATCATTATTTTTTTGGTCTATATTACCTGTCGCCATGCCCTAAAAAAACTATGGAAGGAATGTAGTGTTTATTCCTTAACGTTGATGCTATTAATTCTGGGGCCTTTATTTGCCTTTGAAAGAGTTGATGATGGGATTATAGCACGTTGCTGGCTAATGGGAGATCACGGCGTTCAAAGTGTTCAATCTTTCTTAGTTGAACATGGGCATTATACCATGAAAGAAGGAGCAGATACCCCATTTCGCCCGTCCAATTCTATATTTCCCATTCATTTTCCTTTCCTTCAATTTCGATCTGCAGGGCAAGCTTTTAGCTATCATGGAATTGTTTTTGTTATATGCGATGGCCTCGGAGGGGAATGTTGGGGGCTTTGTTATAAACCAGATCCAAAGAAATTGCCCCCCGGCTTTCATATAAAACCTCTTATCAATGGATGGTATCGGTGGGATAATATGTAGAAATGAATTTACAAGAAATTTAATTATGAAAATTATCCGTTATCTCGATTCTTTTGGAAAAGAAGGTTATGCTGCACAGCAAAAAGATGGGAGTGCTCTAAAGATAAACGGCGATATCTTTGGAGAATATAAGATTACTGACCAACCAGCCGATGTACGGAAATTGCTAGCGCCTATTATCCCCACAACGATTCTTTGTATCGGCCTCAACTATCGTCGTCATGCCGAAGAAGGCGGAGCGCCGATCCCCGCATTCCCCGTTCTTTTTCTGAAGAATAATAACGCTCTGCAAAATCCAGGTGATCCCATTTTATTGCCAACTTTCCTTGTAAGTAATGAGGTCGATTATGAATGCGAATTAGCCGTTGTGATCGGCAAACGATGCAAAAATGTTTCTAAAGAAAAGGCTCTTGATTATGTGTTTGGATACACTTGCGCCAATGATGTGAGTGCGCGTGATTGGCAGAATAAAAAAGCAGGCGGCGGTCAATGGTGCCGCGCTAAATCCTTTGATACCTTTGCTCCACTTGGACCTTATCTCGTCACTGCTGATGAAGTCCCGAATCCCAATAACCTACAAATTAAAACCATTCTGAATGGTGAAGTGATGCAAGATTGGAACACTAATGACATGATTTTTGATGTGCCAACCTTGATCGCATTTTTAAGCGGCAGCACCACTCTTTTGCCGGGAACTGTAATTTTAACAGGTACACCGCATGGAGTAGGCATGGCGCGGAAACCGCCGCGATGGCTTATGGCCGGTGATCGTGTAACCATCGAAATCGAACAGATTGGCGCCTTAACAAATCCGGTGGAAATGGAAAAGCATAGTAATAGTGACAAGTGAAGAGTAGAGCTGATACGTAAAGTGCCCGTAAAACTGCACTGTTATATATAGACCAGTTGCGCCACCTGAAAGCTTTTCGGTTTCCCGATAATCGCCATGGAGGGGGATGAGTTTTTCTGGTTGTGATAACGCCTCGTTTTGTGAAGAAACGAGGTTCATTTTGCTTTTTGTGTTTCCAGCCATTTCCAAGCCGTAGGATGTTTCTCCCACGCCGCTCGCATAATCTCCGCAAAGCAGATCGCCTCTTCTTTGCTTCCGGGAGAATAAGCGTCCGGCATTTGTCGCGGCAAACGGCGATGTCCTTTAATATACATCTGCATATGTGGGTTCTGTTTGTGCGCGGCAACTAGCGCCTTTCCCG
>CAZNSF010000390.1:0-4274 GCA_964575565.1 uncultured Verrucomicrobiota bacterium
CTACCATCCGAACATTTTTTTCATGGAACCAATCAAGAGCAACCGCTGTAGAAATTTCAAAAAAAGTAGCGTTACCAGCAACTTTCATTACGCGTTTTAGTAACGGCTTTAGTTCTCCGTCGGATATTTCCTTGCCATTAATACGGAACCGTTCGTGATAACGCAAAAGATGCGGCGAGGTGTATAAGCCGGTGTGCATTCCAGCTTCTTGAAGAATGGCAGCGCACATGGCTGCCACAGACCCTTTCCCATTGGTGCCTGCAATATGGATAAAGGAAAGCTTGAGGTGAGGATTTCCCAAAGTAGTGCATAGGTTTCGAATACCTTCCAACGAAAATTTTACCCCAGACTGTCGTCGTTGAAATAAATTTGCCAGTTGCGGCAATATTTTCTGGGCCTCTTTCACTCAACAGGGTGTTAGAATATCGACAAGAAAGAGTTTTTTTTAACTCATGAACTCCAAGAGTTTAGCAAGGGTTGATTTCATATTTTTGCGGTGAACAATCATATCTAGCAACCCTCGTTCGAGCAAAAATTCAGCAGTCTGGAATCCTTTGGGAAGTTCTTCGCGGGTTGTTTCGCGAATGACGCGTGCCCCTGCAAACCCAATCATCGACTTTGGTTCAGCTAAAATCACATCGCCCAAAGATGCGAAGCTTGCCATTACTCCGGCCATGGTGGGATTGGTTAGAACGACAATATAAGGCAGCTTGGCCTGGGCATGGCGCGCAATGGCAGCGCTGGTTTTTGCCATTTGCATTAAACTAAACATACCTTCATACATACGAGCACCTCCCGAGGCGCAAATGGCGATGATGGGAAGTTTTTTTTCGGTAGATTTTTCAATCACGCGTGTAATTTTTTCGCCAACCACCGATCCCATGCTTGCTGCCAAAAAACCAAAATCCATTACTGCAAGACCGACTTTGTGACCCTGAATTTTTCCAAATCCGGTAAGGACGCCATCCTTAAGACCCGTTTCTTTTTGATATGCTTTCAGTTTATCGGTGTAGGCTACAATTCCTTTAAACTTAAGCAAATCGACGGAAACTAAATGAGAATCTATTTCTTCGAAAGTGTTTTGATCAATAAACCATACAATCCTTTCTTTTGCAGTTGCAATAAAGTGATACTGGCATTTTGGACAAACCTTTAAAAAAGCTTCTAGTTCCTTATTGATAATCATTTCGTTACAACTTTCGCAACGCATCCATAAGCCTTTAGGGATATCTTTTTTCTTAGAACGCGTAGTAATTTCTTTCGGTTTATTAAAGACTTTTCCAATGGGCGGTGCTGGCAGATTAAGACCGATTCCTTCGGACATAGCAGGTTTGGAAAGGACAGACGTTGGATGATGTGAACTGCTCATTTGATAAGCAAGCATTTTACCCTCGTGCTAAGGTGAAAACAAGAACGGATATAGCCCCCGCATGTCGAAGTACACGGCTACATTCGCTGGTTGTAGAGCCTGTAGTAAGCACATCATCCACTAATAAGATACGTTTATTGGCTACCCATTCGGGTTTACGAACTTCGAACGCATCTTTCAAGTTTTCAATGCGTTCTTGACGGTCTAAATGGGTTTGAGTTTCAGTTTGGCGAATACGAACTAAAGCATGTTTATTACACGGGATTTTTTTATTTTGAGCAAGCGTTTCTAATAAAACCCAAGCTTGATTGCAACCTCGTTCTCTTTCGCGTAGAGGATGCAGTGGAACAGGTAAGGCCACATCCACTTGCGCTTGATCCAATAACGAATCTGCACCTTGTAATAACCAATGCTGCAAAGCATCTCCCCAGTAAAGCTGGCGTGAATACTTTAGTCTATGGATAGCATCGCGAACTGCTCCACGAAATCTCATTACAGAGATAGCTCGATCAAAGTGTAATTTAGTTTGTGTGCAGTTTGGGCACTGAAACGATGATGTGATTTCACCAGAAAATGGTAAACCGCAGAGCTCACAACAAGGCGGCTGGATGCGAGGCGCGCCAGTAAAACAATCATCACAAATAAAGGGAAAATATTCACACCGCTTGGTTCCCCAACAAATTTGGCATTGGCGTGGATATAATAAGTCCAATGCAGATTGTGCGAGATTTAAGAGGCTCATCGGAACCCTGCCTGAGAACGATTCAACCACCATTTGAGCGCTATCCATTGTAAGGTCAGTGGGATTAAAGTAACAACGCCTTGGCTTAAATCTCCACCTCCCAATATCCAGTTTGCTCCACCGGCTGAATAATGGCTTAGTTCAGAGTTGAATAGTAATACAAAAACCCATCCTGCATGTAGTCCTGCAATCAAATAAACATGGTATGTACGTTCCAATACCCAACACAAAATAAATGCTACAACGGCAAATACTAATAAACCACCCACACATTCACTAAGATGAGCAAAATTTCGAAATGCCAATAAGAACAATTTCAATCCGCTACTCCAATCAATAACGCCTAAATCCATACCGCGAGGCGGTTTAACATAGTGGAATGTTGAGAAAAGGAATAAATTAATCCCAAGCGCCCAGTGTTTTCCTATTTCATGTTTACAGAGACGGTAAAAGTAGGTCCTAAAAAATAATTCTTCCATCAAGCCAACCAGACATGCTGTCGAAAAGATTTTTGCAATCAAAATAACCCCGCCTATAAACGAAGGTAACCCTTTAAAACTTTGCCAGCCCATTGCAAATACCAGCACTACGTACCCGCTCATGGTGATGAGACTCCAAACAAATCCTTTTAAAAAAGATTGGAGAGGTTTTGGAGCCTTTAATCCAAGAGCCTCCAGTGATAAGAAACCAGATTGCTTAAGCAAAGGCCAAATCCCTATTAAAACACTTAGCTGCAACACACGGTTGAAATAGCGGTGGAAAGGATATTTTGCTAAGTCCACCCAATACCAGCCCCACGATATCTTAGCCCACTGTACGAAGAGATAAAGCCATGGAGTTAAAAAGGCGGCTAGTAAAGCGCATCCCAGAAAGAAAAGCGCAAAACGTGATAAATTCTTCACAAAAATAAAGTTGCGATGAAAGAGGCCACTAAAACCTCCATTGATTTTCTGCAGCTAGCGTCCAATAGATCGGTACAAAAAGCCCAAGGAAGCCATTTGGGTAGGATCAAAAAGATTACGTCCATCGAAAATCATGGGATGAGCAAGCTCCAACTTAATACGAGCAAAATCAAGTTTACGAAATTCATCCCATTCAGTTGCAATGACTAAAGCATCAGAGCCTTTTACGGCTTCATACGCGTCCTTGCAGAAAATAACGTTTTTAACGACCGCTCGCGATTTTTCCATTGCTTGTGGGTCGTAAGCACGGATACGAGCGCCTTCTTCTTGCAAGAGATGAATGAGTTCAATAGCTGGCGCGCCGCGGATATCATCGGTGTTTGGTTTAAAAGCAAGCCCTAATACAGCGATCGTTTTATCTTTGAGCACCCAAAGTTCAGTACGTATTTTTTTTAGAAAACGTTCTAAAGCTTCTGTATTGATGCGTTGAACTTCTTTAAGAAGACGGAAGTCATAGCCGAGTTGGTGCGCAATTTTGATAAAGGCCGCTAAATCCTTTGGGAAACAGGAGCCGCCATACCCAATGCCCGCATTGAGAAAATATTGTCCAATGCGTTTATCGAGCCCCATTCCGTGAACTACATCTTCTACGTTTGCGCCAGAAGCCTCGCAAATAACGGACATAGCGTTTGCATACGAAATTTTTAAAGCAAGAAAGGAATTAGATGCATGTTTAATCAGTTCAGCAGAATTGATGTCGGTGACAATAAAATGAGGACACACAAAAGGGGCATACAATTCGCGCAATAGAGAAACTGGCCGTTGACTCATCACCCCTACCACAATACGGTCCGGGTGCATGAGGTCCTCGATCGAAGATCCTTCTCTAAGGAATTCTGGGTTTGAAACCACATCGAAATCAGCTTTGTGTTTATTGTAGCGGCGAATAGTTTCGGCGACTTTTTCACCCGTTTTTACAGGAACGGTGCTTTTATCGACAATGACCGTGTATTTTTTGAGGGAGTTTGCAATGGTGCGTGAAACAGCCTCAATAAAACTCATATCTACCGAACCATCTTCGAGAGGTGGAGTAGGCACTGCGATGAACACAATTTGCCCGTGGTCGACGCCTTCTTCAATGCTATCGGTAAAATGAAGGCGATGGGCTGCGACATTGCGCTTAACCAATTCTTCAAGACCCGGTTCATAGATTGGGATTTTTCCTGATTTTAAGGCAGCAACTTTTTTTAAGTCGTTATCT
>CAZNSF010000391.1:0-2568 GCA_964575565.1 uncultured Verrucomicrobiota bacterium
GACTTTAATCCCTTTAGGCGACATATGCGCATTAATCCTTCCCTTTTTCTTGAAGCGTTGGTGTTGTGCCTCGCGTGCTGCTATTACTCGTTTACGGATATCATTTGAGCTTTCAATATTTTCCTTACGAGAAAGATCTGCGTACTGCACAGAAGGGACTTCTACATGTAAATCAATCCGATCTAAAAGCGGCCCTGAAATTTTTGATCGATATTTTTGGATCTGGGAAGGACTGCAGCGGCATTCGCGTTTCGTATCTCCATAATAACCGCAAGGGCATGGATTCATCGAAGCGACCAACATAAAGCGGCAAGGGAAAGCTACCGTGCCCGTTGCACGCGCCACATGCACTATCCCGTCCTCGATAGGTTGTCGCAAGGCTTCCAAAGCCGACCGTTTAAATTCCGGTAATTCATCTAAAAATAAAACACCTTGATGCGCGAGACTGACTTCACCCGGTCGTAAATCCGCTGTGCCACCCGTTAAAGCAACATCAGAAATAGTGTGATGGGGTGAACGGAAAGGTCGGGTAGCAACAATGGCTTGATTGGATAAAAGACTCCCTGCCACACTATGGATCCGGGTTGTTTCTAAAGATTCTTCAAGGGTCATCAGAGGCGAAATCGTTGGAACCCTTTTCGAAAGCATACTCTTACCGCTGCCCGGAGGTCCCACTAATAAAATATTATGTCCACCAGCAACAGCTACTTCCATTGCACGTTTAGCATGGGCTTGACCTTTTACATCCACAAAATCCACATCGTACTGACTATGTTTACAAAAAAGTTGATCGAGGTTACTCTTCTCGGGAGAAGGAGTATACTTACCGCATAGAAAGTCAGCGCATTCTCGTAAATTAGAAATACCATAAACTTCCAAACCCTGGATGATAGCAGCTTCTGCAACATTTTCTTTGGGAACAATCACTCCCATCTTATGTTTTTCCTTAGCCAGCATAGCCATGGAAAGCACGCCTCGGGTGGGTCGCAACGCTCCATTCAAAGCTAATTCTCCTACAACCAAGAAATCGGAGAGTCGAGGCATGGCAACTTGTTCTGTGGCAGCAAGAATTCCCAATGCAATTGGAAGATCATAAATGGGGCCTTCTTTCTTTAAATCGGCAGGGGCGAGGTTAATCGTGGTACGAGTTCGAACATGGCGAAAACCGCTATTTTCAAGCGCAGTCTTTACGCGATCGCGAGATTCTGTAACAGCTTTATCTGGCAAACCTACAATGACCACTTGAGGCAAGCCTTGGCCTGTATTGACTTCGACCTCAACCACCGAAGCATCCAATCCATATATCGCTGCGGAAAAACAACGTGAAAGCATGAGTTATCTGTTGCAAAGAAAAAAGCCGGCCGCGAGTAAAAATTAAAACAATAGATTGATATTTCATAAAGAAATGAGTTGATTCATCTTTATTACCCACTCTGTTAATAAGCCCATGCGTTACCACGAAATTCATTACTCCTGGAAAATCCACCTATCATCCACGCCCGAGGAACTTTGGCCGCTCGTTTCCGATACCAACCGCTTTGATCGCGATGCGGGCGTTCCCCCACTTGAGCGTATTCACGAAAATTCACCCGCCTTCGCAGGAGGCCACGGGCATTTGCCCGTAGAGGAATGCGGGTGTCTCGCCGTAGTTCCGCAAAGCGGAACGAAGGCGGACTGCCCGCCGGAGCGAGGCCTCGTGGGAACGGGGAGCTTCGGCGTGGTGTCGCCGAAACAAAAGTTGCCACGGGCTTCAGCCCGTGGGGCTCTACTAATGATGAAGGCGTCTTCTTCTGAAACACCAAGTGCTATTAAAATAGCAAGCCCTGCTTTTGAAGAAGGTCAAGCCATTCCAAAAAAATATGCCTGCGATGGAGAAGATATAAATCCAGCTTTAGTTTTCCAAGGTATTCCAAGCGAAGCAAAAAGCTTGGTGCTTATTTTCGATGATCCCGATACGCCTCGAGGCACATGGAACCATTGGCTACTTTGGAATATCAAACCAACTACTCCAGAGATTAAAGAAAACAGTGTTCCTGAAGGGTCTATTTCCGGTGCCAACGATTTTGGAAAACTAAAATACGGCGGGCCGTGTCCTCCAAAGGGTAGTCACCGATATTTTTTTAGGATCTACGCACTTGATACTCTCCTGGATTTACCTGGTGGCTCTAAAAGAGCAGTTCTGGAAAAAGCTATTCAGAACCATGTGATTGCCCAAGGGATGTTAATGGGTAAATATTCGAGATAAAACCCTATGATCCATCTAATATAGTCTAACGAGAAGAGAAAGAAGTCTCTTGCAAAGGCAATTGGAGAAGCTCATTCTTTTTAAAGAAAAATGAAAATTCCTGTTACGATTATTACCGGCTTTCTTGGTTCTGGGAAAACAACTCTCATTTGTAACTTGCTCAAACATACACCGGACAAAAAATTGGCTGTGCTTGTAAATGAATTCGGCAAGATTTCCATAGATGGTGCGCTTCTACGTACAGCATCCGATGGGTGCGGCGCCGAGATCCACGATCTACCAAATGGATGTATCTGTTGTACGGTAAAAGATGATTTTTTGCC
>CAZNSF010000392.1:0-3596 GCA_964575565.1 uncultured Verrucomicrobiota bacterium
TTTCTTACATACACGCGATGATATTATCTCCGAATTCTGAACACTTAATTTCTGTGGCGCCTTCCATCAATCGTGCAAAATCGTAGGTAACTTTTTTGGAAGTAATGGCTCCATTGAGACCCTTTAAAATAAGATTGGCTGCTTCTGCCCAGCCCATATAACGAAACATCATTTCACCAGAGAGCACTACCGAGCCAGGGTTTACTTTATCAAGATTAGCATATTTAGGCGCTGTGCCATGGGTGGCCTCGAAAATAGCATGGCCTGTTGTGTAATTAATATTTCCACCTGGTGCAATACCGATACCGCCCACTTGCGCAGCAAGCGCATCACTTAAATAATCACCGTTGAGGTTGAGTGTGGCAATCACATCAAAATCTTCTGGCCGTGTGAGTATCTGTTGTAAGGTGATATCCGCAATCGCATCTTTAATAATCACTTTACCCTCTTTTTGGGCAGCCTTCATTTCGGCATTTGCAGCATTTTCATCTTTCGCCTTCTTAGTTTTTTCCCACCGGGTCCATGTGTAGGTTTCCTTTGAGAACTCTACCTCTGCCAATGCATAACCCCAATCACGAAAAGCGCCTTCGGTAAATTTCATGATATTTCCTTTGTGCACCAAGGTTACAGAATTGCGTTTATTGCTAACGGCATATTGAATGGCCGATCGCACTAAGCGTTCTGTGCCTGGCTTACTTACAGGTTTAATGCCAATACCTACTTCAACTGGCTTTTCTTTGCCGAAACGAATTTTATGAAAATCTTTATTAAATTCCTTTTCAAAAAAAGAAAGGATTTTAGCGGCTTCTGGTGTTCCACTTGCATACTCGATCCCTGCATAAATATCTTCTGTATTTTCTCGGAAGATAACCATGTTAACTTTTTCAGGATGTTTTACAGGGCTCGGGACTCCTGTAAAATATTGGACTGGCCGTAAGCAAACATAGAGATCCAATAACTGCCGAAGCGCAACATTGAGAGAACGAATGCCACCTCCTATGGGTGTGGTAAGAGGGCCTTTAATACCCACCAAATATTCCTGAAAGGCTTCAACCGTTTCATCAGGGAGCCAATTATCAAATTTCTTTTTAGCGGTTTCACCTGCATAAACTTCGAACCAAGAAACCTTTCGCTTGCCAGCATAAGCTTTTTGGATGGCTGCGTCGAAGACTCTTTGGCTGGCCGCCCAAATATCAGGCCCTGTGCCATCACCCCGGATAAAAGGAATGATGGGATTATCAGGAACATTTAACTTTCCATTTTTAATCGAAATCTTTTTACCGGAAGGAGGCATGAACAAATTTAAAATTAAAAGTTAAAAATTAGAAAAGTTGAAGAGATTACTTTTTCTGAACAACCATCCAAGAGAATGCTTTAAGAAATCATGGAAACATGCTGGGGCCATCTTCTCAACGGACCCAGCAAGGCTTTCTCTGTGACTCTGGGAACTCCGTGAGAGATCGTTTGTATTTCTCGAATTCATAAGGTTTATTCAATCTTTAGGTTGCTGCCTACCTAAGATGGCTTACCTCCCCAGCTATCATCTTACGATTGCTTCATAAAAAACTTTGTTTGGATAAGACCAGCAAGTGAGCCTCCAATAACTGGCCCAGCTACATAAACTGTCCAAAAGTGATTCCAATGACCACTGGCCAATGCAGGTCCAAAGGTACGAGCAGGATTGAAAGCGGCACCAGTAAATGGTCCAAAACAAATGATGAGTGCTGCTAAGGTTAAACCAATCGCAAGGCCGACCATATTCCCGGCTGTGCGTCCATCTACTGCCGCTCCGAAAATAACTGTAAAGAAAAGAAAAGTTCCAACTGCTTCACAAAGAAAGCCTATGGGAGGTGTAATTTCAGTCGCCAGAGTGGTCGCCCCGAAATGGCCTGATAATCTGGGGTCAAATAATTTCCCTAGCATCATACCGGCAAACGCTGCGCCTATCAGCTGTGCAATAATATAGCCAATAGCATCTTTGTTGCTGATTTTACCAGTAATCCGCATGGCAATTGTTACTGCAGGATTAATATGGATGCCAGAAATATGGCCTAATGCATAGATCATTCCCGCAAGGATTAACCCATGGGCTAGAGCAACGGTGAGAAGATTGACCAACTGTGGCCAGTCGCTGTGGTGTTGGTTAAGATGACTACCCGCCGCAGCCCCTACAAATACTAAAGCGAAAGTGCCGATTAGTTCTGCGATATACTTTTTCATAGGCGTTTTATCCTTTCTTGTTACTTATTTTATGTTTGACCAGTGTTCCAACAGCCTCTGTAAGTTCCAAGAGGTTACGATTGCTTTTGGCACCCAATGTAGTTAGATGTATCTCTTGCGCAAGCTAAAAAGTGTAATAGCTGCTGTTTTTGAATGAATGCTGAACTAACATTGCTCGTAGAAGGAAAACCTTCTCAAAAAATTGTTATCGATGCGTTGTTTTCTATTGGCCGCGGTCCTTCTAATGACCTGGTAATTAACGATACACGAGCTTCGCGCAACCATGCGGTCATTCGACTGCAGGGAGACAAGCTATACTGCCTGCTTGATCTTGGCAGTTCCAATGGCACCCTCTTAAATGGCCGCCGAGTAACGATTCCTTCTATGCTTAAAACGGGTGATGAAATCCAAATTGCAAATCATCGTATTTATTTTTCGCATAAAGCTTCCGAAAAATTAAGCCCGGTAGAAGAAGAGCCTATGGATGGCATGCGCACCCAAGTAGAGTTTACTTCCGAAATGGTTTCCATTCTTGTGATAGATATTCGCAATTATACAACCCTTTCAGAAACAATCCCTGCAGAATATCTTTCTAGAATCGTTGGTAAATGGTTTCAGGCTGTGAAGCAGGTAATTGAGCGCCACAATGGCAGTATTGATAAATTTATTGGTGATGCGGTGATGGCCTTTTGGCTAAAGGCCCGTACCGAAGGCGATAAAAACTATGTTTTAGGGCCTATCCAATCCGCTGTTGAACTTGTAAACCTTGCAAAGACTTTTCATCAAGAACTCTCATCCAACCATCCTGCTTCCGCTTTTCGAATCGGCTGCGGAATCCATGCTGGTCGCGCTACTCTGGGAAATATAGGTGTAGATGCGCGTCGGGATTTTACGGCTGTTGGTGATTCTGTGAATATCGCCTTCCGTCTTGAATCGCTCTCCAAAGAGTTGAAGCGTCCTATTATCCTAAGCGAAGAAGTTAAGAAGGCGGCTGGCGACAAATTTCAATATGAAGATCTCGGGATGCAAAAAGTGAAAGGGAAAGCCCAAGATCTACGCGTCTTTACGATTAAAAATTAACGCTTTGAAATGAGGTAGTAGAGTTTCCTAAAAAAGAGGAGATAAGAGTCTCACACAGAGGGCAAAAAAGCTTTTTATATGGTTTCAATGTTTTAAATAGACGATTTTCTTATTTTTAGACCCCCTCTATCTCCCCCTTACCAAGGGGGAGAAAAAGTGGGGGTGAAATCGTCCACTTATTAGCTGAAATTGGTATTATTAGATATTTTTCAAAAATATCTGATAATTCTCTGTGCCTCCGCGCGCCCTGTGGTGAACTTTTTAAAAACTTTCTTTTTAGCCCCTTGACATAAAAC
>CAZNSF010000393.1:0-6386 GCA_964575565.1 uncultured Verrucomicrobiota bacterium
ATGTTCTAGAAGTAAGAGGAACATCTTTCCCTGTCGAAAAATTTGTGTCTTGGTTTAAAGATAATCCTCTCGATTCCAAACCCGGCGAGAAATATGAATATACCAATGCCGGTTATAATATGCTCGGCTGTATCATCGAAAAGGTTTCTGGTAAACCCTACGATGTGTTTCTTCGGGAGAGCATTTTTGAGCCACTGGGGATGAAAGATACCGAATATGATAGTAATCGTGTGATTATAAAGAACCGGGCCTCTGCTTACTCTTGCGGTGGAAATTGGCAGAATGCTCCGTTTTTTGAACCCAAAGCCTACGCAGCTGGATCCCTCTGCTCCACGTTGGATGATATGTATTTGTGGCTTCAAGCGCTTAATACAGAAAAACTTGTTTCAAAGAAGACTGTCGACACGATTTTTACACCTCATGTAGAAACAAAATCAGAAGAAGATTTTTTGAAAGACGCAAGCTATGGCTACGGTTGGATGATAGATAAAGCTTCTGGTCACAGACGGATTTTTCACGGGGGATCCATTATAGGGTTCAAGAATTGGATTGGTCGATATCCTGATGATAAAGTTGAAATCATCGTATTATCTAATCGTAATCCTCCTGCTCCAAAACACTTGATTGAGATTGTTCTTCCCAAGGATTTAGCTGCGATTGTGTTTGGAGAGAAATACGAACTTCCGAAAGAACACAATATAGTTAAGGTAAATTCGAAAGTTTATGAAGATTATGTAGGTACGTACGAAGGACAAGGTGGCCCTGAAAAGAGGCTCCGAGTGTTCAAAGAAGATAATCAACTAATCATAAAACTGGCTGGTATACCGAAATTCGAGGTGTTTCCAGAATCCGAAAGCGAGTTTTTTCTAAAAAACTTGGACTTCCAATTTAAGTTTGTAAGAAAGGACAGTAAGGTTACCGGAATTAGTTTAACTGTGAACGGTTCAGAGAACCCACCTGCTAGAAAAATTGACTAAAGATAAAATAGGGATTTATCTCCGGGATACCCTTGTTCCGTCCGTATTGCCTTTAAAGAAGGGGCGGCGGTTTCGCCTCCTAGGTGTTTTTAAAGTGACGATGATCTCTGTAAGAATAGGTTCCTAGGAAAGTGTGGTCTTGTAGCTTTCAGGTTTTATCCTTAAGCTCTTGCTACAAAGGCCTATGCAACTTTTAATTACCCAAAAGGGAGCTCCACAAATTGTGGAAGTGCCAGACCCTGTTCCTGCGGAAAACGAGGTACTTATAGAAACAGCTTTTTCGGCCATAAGTCCTGGAACAGAACTCGAAGCATTATCTAATCAGTCGACCTCGGTATTTTCCATGGTTGGCCGAGCAGTTCTCTCTTGGGATAAAATCAAAAAATCGTTGGTATCTCGTGGTTGGCGACAAACTCTTGCTAAAATAGGAGACAGCATCGAAAAGCCTCTCGGCTTAGGATACTCCATTGCCGGTCGTGTAGTGCGCGTAGGTTCCCGGGTTGAGGAATTTAAGACAGGGGATTGGGTTGTTGCTGTGGGTCCCACCGCAAACCACGGCACCATGGCCTCGGTGCCTCGATTGATGTGTGCACGTATCCCTCGACCAGATTTAGCAAGAGACGCTTCTGTAGCAGCGCTGGCATGCGTGGGGATCCACGCCATGCATCGCGCGGAACTTTCTGGTGGCGCCGAGGTTGCTATTTTTGGTCTAGGAGTAATTGGACAATTGATGGTTCAGGTATTACGTGCTAGCGGCTATCAAGTAGTAGCTTTTGACCCTATAGAATCACGTAGAAGTGATGCTCTTCGTTGTGGCACTGAAGTTCATGACTCTGCAAATTTCGATTTTGAGCATCCCCAAGGACTTTCTTCGCATAGCAATGGGTTCGATGCTGTTTTTATTTGTGCAAAGACAGATTCTCCGGAAGTGATGCAAAATGCAGCCGCCCTTTGTCGCAAACGCGGACGGTTAATCGTGGTAGGAGAATTCCCAATCCAACTTTCCCGTGAATGTGCTTATCAAAAAGAACTCGAGATCCGTCTTTCTGCAGCCTATGGAGAAGGGCGCTATGACCCAGCTTATGAACAACTGGACCAAGACTATCCAATAGAGCATGGTAGATGGACTATTCAACGGAATCTCTATCTTTTTTTACAATGGCTTCAAGAGGGCCGAATTCTTCCATCTCTTTTAGGCCCGCAAGTTATTTCGTTTACAGAAGCACCCACCTTCTATCTGAAGTTACATCAAGCTAAGCATGTTTTAACATTGATTGAGTACGCCAAAGTAAAGCTTCCTACTCCTTCTTTAAAGCTTTCGCCTCGTTCAGAAGCTGGCCCTTTGGCAATCCCAGTTGCTGTGATCGGAGCGGGACGGTTTGCTGTAGAAACACATCTTCCCAATTTATCTCGCGCATCAGATAAATTTGTTCTTCATACGATTGTAGGGCGTTCACCTGCTAAAACGGCTAAAATGGCGAGCAAATTTGGCGCAAAACAAGCAACCTGTGATGTTCAAAAAGCGTATTCAAATTCTTCCGTTGCAGCTGTACTGATTGCGACACCACATGCACAGCATGCGGACCATGTAATCTCCGCCTTACAAGCTGGAAAGCATATTTATGTAGAGAAACCGCTTTGCATTACCTTCGACCAGCTTGAACGTATTCAGGAAGCCTATCGCACTTCGCAGTTAAGTTCCTCTGCTGAAAAGCCGACTCTTTTTGTTGGATTTAATCGCAGATTTGCACCGCTTTCTCAAAAGTTACTGGAAGAACGTGTGCATCACCGAAAGCCTTGGAGTATTCGCTATTTATTTCAAGCAGTAAGCGCGCCTGCAGGGGATTGGTATGACCAGCCTGAACAAGGCGGACGATTTATTGGGGAGGCTTGCCACGCCGTAGACTGGATTCTTTATTTGCTAGGCTGTCCGGTTCAGTCGCATGTAGTAGTCCCGGGTCTTCATGGAGAGGCAGATATTTTTTTGCAATTTACAGACTCCAGCCGAGCTCATCTAAGATTTCAGCCTACATGGAAAATTTCTGGTCCAAAGGAAATAGTGGAAATTTACGAGGGAGATACTCGGTGGGTTATCGAAGATTTTCTGCATCTTAAAACATTTAAGCGAGATTCACCGATAGCCGACGATTGCTGGAAAAGTAAAGGGCATCGGGAAGCGCTCGATATGTTCGCAAGTTTTATTGCTCAACCTAAAAATGGCGAAGATCCCTATAGCTTTTTTGCGAGCTCCCGATTAACTTTGGATCTTCATGAGAAGTTAAGGGCTAAAAATGGATCTTGAAGATAAGAGCACCCTTTATTTTTGAACTTCTAATTACTCATTTTCCTTGAAGCCTGATCTTCGTAGTTTGACCGAAAGCGATTTCCTTGAATTTTGTCTTCATCATCACCAGCCTAGATTTCGAGCTATACAAATTTTGGATTGGTTATATCGCAAACGGGTAACAACCATGGATGAGATGAAAAACCTACCTCAAGCATTTCTGAAGATTTTAAAAGAGAAGTTTTCCATAAAAATACCAAAACTCGACCGCCTTCAAGGCTCGAAAGATACCACCCAAAAATTTTTACTAAAGTTGTGTGATGGACAGTTGATCGAGACAGTTCTTATCCCAGCATCGATGGGGCTTTATGGAGACCAATCAGATCGCCATACCCTTTGCGTTTCCACACAGGTGGGCTGTGCTTATGGATGCAAGTTTTGTGCTAGCGGGTTAGACGGCTTTCGAAGAAATCTCACTGTTGATGAAATCATCGGCCAATTTATTCTTGTAGAAAAGGAAAGCGGACAAAAGATCAATAATCTTGTTTTTATGGGAATGGGCGAACCTCTGGCAAATTACAAAAATCTCTTACGCGCAATCCATATTCTCAACGCGAAATGGGGAATGGGTCTTGGAGCTCGTAAGATCACAATTTCTACCAGTGGGTTGGCTCCACAGATTCGTGAACTCGCTAAAGAGAATTTACAAGTGCGGCTTGCGATTTCTCTGCATGGGGCGCGAGATGAAGTTCGAAATAAAATCATGCCCATCAATCAAAAATATCCTCTTACCGAACTTATTGCTTCGTGCGAAGACTACCAAGAAACGCGCAGACGGTTGATTACATTTGAATATATTCTTTTGGATGGAGTTAATGATAACTTAAGCGAAGCTCCTTTCTTGGCTAAACTTGCAGACCGTCTCCATGCTAAAGTAAACTTGATTCCTTTTAATGAAGTTCCAGAAACAGGATTTAAACGTCCTTCCTATGAACGGTGCGAGCGATTCCTTAAAGAAATGATTCGGTTTGGCATCACCACAACCTTGCGTATGGAGAAAGGGCATGATATTGATGCTGCATGCGGCCAGTTGCGATTACGACAAGTGCAATTGGAAAGCAAAAGACCATTGACCCGCTAGCAATTCTTACGTAGATAAGAGAACAAGCTAAAGGTGAATTTGTGCCAGAAAAAAACCTTAACGAAGCTAGTCGCCAAGCACAGGATCTTTACGAGAGAGGAATTACTGCTCTTGAACGGAATTCGTTGGATGGGGCGATCCGTTATCTTGGCGAGGTTGTTACGCTCGAACCTGGTTTTCTTAAAGCCAGACAACTCTTGCGAGTCGCTGAAATTAAGAAATTCAAAGATCGTGGCGCTTTAGGCAGTTTTTTCGGGTCCGTTACTGGATCGCCTGCTTTGGCTAAAGCAATGGTCAATTTAAAGAAAGAACCCCTTAAAGCTATGGAAGCTGCTGAAAAAGCGCTGACAAGTAACCCCTACAACCTACAAGCTTTGAAAGTTTTATCGGAAGCAGCCGAAGTAGCCAACTTTCCTTTGACCGCAGTTTTTGCCTATGAAACAGCGAGAGAAGGCAATCCAGATAATATTGAGGTTCTCATGGAATTGGGTCGCCTCTACTTAGCAAGTGGCCAGGAAGCTAATTCGAGGGGCTGTTATGAGCGAATCCTTCAAATAGATCCTACCTACGGTGATGCCTTCAAAGGACTGAAGGATGCTACAGCAAGTGAAGCTATGAAAAAAGGTGGGTGGGAAGCCGCAACATCCTACCGCGATATGATTAAGGATACCCATGAAGCACAAGTTTTGGAACAAGCTGGTCGTATCTATAAAGATGAAGATGTGGTGCATGCCCAAATGGCGGAAATTTTTAAGCTTGCCCAGCAGGAACCTACAAACATTTCTTACCGGAAAAAATTGGGCGATCTTGCTCTTCAAATCAATGAGTTCGACTATGCCATCCAATCTTATCAGGATGCTTTTGAGCTTACTAGTAAGACCGATGGCATTCTTGAAGCAGCCATTTCGGATGCTCAAGTTAAGAAAATCAGCCATACCATTCGCGAAAAAGAAAAATTGCTTGAAGCAGATCCAACAAATGAAAGTTTAAGCCAAGAGATTGCTGCTTTGAAGCAAGAAAAGGAAACAACCATTCTTCAGGATCTCGAAGTCCGGACTAAACGGTATCCAAACGATTTGGATATTAAATATGAATTAGCACAAGCTTATTTCCGAAATAACCTCATTGATAAAGCGATCCCCGAATTTCAAGCTGCAGCCAATAATCCCAAAAATAGAATCGCTTGCATGAATTGGCTAGGCCAATGTTTCCGGGAGAAAAAGATGTTTGATTTGGCTATCCAACGTTTTAAAACAGCTTCGGAGCAATATACAGGGATGGATAATTTTAAAAAGGAGATTATTTATAATCTTGGTGCGACTTATCGACAAATGGGGAAAAAAGCTGAAATGATCGACCAATTCAAAATCGTCTACGATGTAGATGCCAGCTATAAAGACGTTTCAAAAATCATTGAAGATTATTATCGGGAACAATCAGGAACATCATAAAATACTGACAGTGCGGGTTGTTGGGGTGAATGGCCTCACTGTTCAAGGCGAGGCTTTGTAGAATGAAAAGATCATTGAATATATTTCCTTCTTCAATTCCCGTCTTTCCGGGTTGGGATTTCTAGTTTGGAATGTTAAAGAATATCTATGTTTTGGTTGATTTATGAATTTGTTTTTTGGACAGCTCTTTTGCTTGCTAGTCCATATTATCTCCTACGAATGAAACGTCGGGGCGGATATGCCCAAGGTTTCTTAGAACGATTTGGAATATTTAACTCGAATAAGCAGAGTCAATTCCTTGGATTACATCCCATCTGGATTCATGCGGTAAGCGTGGGCGAGGTTCACCTTGCCTTGCAACTCATTCGTAAGTTAGAGGAAATACCAAATGCTCCATCGACAGTTCTTTCTACAACCACATCGACGGGTTACGAACTCGCCCAACAAAAGCTTTCACCCAAGGTTCCCCTCTTCTATTATCCGCTTGATAGCCATTTTTGTTTTGGAAAGATCCATAGACTTATTTCCCCAAA
>CAZNSF010000394.1:0-2846 GCA_964575565.1 uncultured Verrucomicrobiota bacterium
GTGGCAAAGAGGAGTCTTCGCATGGCAATATTGTTTTCCGGTAGCCACCAATAAAGCGTGGAATTCATTATATTGATGAACTTTGGTTGAAACTGACGCTCTTTCCCAAGAAGATTGTACAAGAGCGCGAACTTGTTCGTATTTTTCATCTCCGTGAATCCAATGGTGACGCTCAAAAATTCTGCGTGTATATGCATCTACCACAAAAATTGGTTTTTGAAGTGCATAAAGTAAAATAGCGTCGGCAGTTTCATGGCCTATGCCCTTAATGGCAAGAAGTTGTTGGCGTAAGGTTTTTGTGTTCTGTTTCTTCATATATGCAATCGAAGAATGGAACATCTTTTGGTAATAACGAACGAATGTTTTGAGCCGATGTGCTTTGAGATTAAAATAACCAGTAGGACGGAGCAATTTGGCAAGATGTTGATCTCTTGCTTTAAGGAGACTTCCTGGATGTAAAAGGCGAGCCTTCTTTAAATTTAGAATTGCGCGTTCAACATTACTCCATGCTGTGTTTTGTGTAAGTATAGCGCCTACACAAACCTCGAATGCAGATTTTGCAGGCCACCAGTGTTGAAGACCAAAACGCAAAGATAAACGTTGTAATACTTTCCGAAAATCAACAGATCGCATGAAAACGCTCGGGCGACTTACGATTTTATCAAGCCGCGCATTGATCTGGCATTAGGAACGAGTGACAATCGTCTTCCAAGGTCCTTCTGAAACTTCCGATTCATCTACAAAACGCCAAGTGCTACGGGATTTACTTTTAATGGATAAATAATCGCGTATTGCTGGGGAAATATCTAGTCCTGCCATTTCCTTATCATGGGCTTTTGGTTTTTGTCCAAGGAAAACATACTCGTAATCGTCAGTATAGATCGGTCCCACATCCTGCCATTGGCCGTAACATGATTTCCCATCATAGATAATTTCAATCCAACGGTTTTTACATATCGAAGAACTTCGCGATGTCTTCTTTGCCTTAAAGTACTGAAGAATGGGACAACTATCGAGATGTTCAGGATTACTTATGTCGTTAAACGGCAAGGCAATGTAAAATGGATTTTGTTTGGGTCGAAACTTGGATGGGAAAAAACCAGTGCGATATACTGGACTATCCAGACCTCCAAAGTTTTCCTTCCAACGCATATCCCAGGCACTATCTAAATTAGAGGACCATCCAGAACGGGGTTTTGCGCGTTCGCCAACCCAAAAAATGGTCGTAAGAATATCTTTATGAATAGGCGCCTTCTTAAGAACTCTTGAAAAAGCAGTCTCGTCTCCAGAATCCTCGTCTTTTGTCACCTGGAGTGTTCGGATAGCATAAACGTTTGGTAATAACCCCAAAAGGATCAAAACCAATAGGCCACCGATATATCTAATGCTTTTCATAGGGCTCTTTAAAGTGCTTTTGGAGAATCTATAGGTTATTCACATTTTATCAACAACTTTTTGACTAGATATACTAATTGTTTGAGATTTTTCACTTGTTAAATTAATACCTCATATAATCAACCACAGAAAGTAAAAGCGGATTACTTTAAATTGGTAAATTCACATGTTTTCTGAAAAGTTCGGCAAAAGAGATTATCTTTTATCACAATTAGATTATTGATCTTCATTTTTACCTTCTTTTCTTAGGTTATCAAAAAAAATTGCTCTATACCTATATATGACTAAAAAGAGGTCTTTTGTGACAAAAATCTTCGGGAAAAAGAGAAACATCCCTATTATCCAGACGAGGCTTCCTTAGCTTAATAACCCTAAAAAGGTACCTTCACCTTACCAAAAGCTTTTGCCTTAGCTCGGATCAAGGAAAAAGACCTAGTTTTTAAGGTGAGCTTCTCACCCCGTTAATAAACTAAACCGGTGGACATGGCTCCTTCTTTAAAACAAGCACACGATAAATGGTCCCCATGATATCAGGATGAGTTAAAGTATTAAATTGATGTATTTCATGAGGAAGAAGTTCGAGTTTATTCTGTAAAACAAGATGCGTAAGCCAGCGGCTTTGTTGGATAAACTCACTTAACTGGAAGCCCCGTTGAGTGGCTTTATTCATAAAAGGCGACCAACGAACATGTGCAGTAATATCTTGATCTCCAGGATGTTCTAAAACATTCTTAGCCCAATGATGGTTAGAATATCCTCGGAGAGTACCTTCGGGCCTTTCAATCTGGAAATATTCTTCATCAGTATAACCATAATCAAAAAGCAAAAGATATCCTACTTTAAAAACAGAAGAAACTTGCTCTAGCCATAAAATGACATTAGGAGAAACTTCTATTTTGCCCTTTGCCTCCAGCGGTAGATCACCACTTAATGAAGGTGAACAGGGTCGGTGCACCCATCCAAAGGAGCCGTCCTTTACATCAACACAACATTCAACCCATAGTGGATCTTTCCCATTTTGTTTGGCAACGCGTTCTAATCGATAAAAAGGAAATGCATCCAATAATTCATTTCCAAAAACGATGCCTTGAAACGGTTTTAATTCATGAATTGAATGAACCCATTGGACGCAGGGAAAACGAGACAATTTATTTTTCTGAACTGCCATAAGATTAGGCAGCGGTTCAACCAATGTATAATAAATTTTCCTCATGCACTCCGGAAAATAACATTCCAACGCCAAAAGGATATCATAAGCCAACTGACCGTTTAATCCTCCAAATTCCAAAATATAAAAGGGCGATGGCCGTACCATTTGTTCCCACCACTTTGCAAACTGACACGCTAAAAGTCGTCCAAACAAAGAACCAACTGAAACACTCGTTATGAAATCTCCTTTTCTCCCTACTTTTTCTTCAGAACCCATTTTTGCATAATAACCCCACTCGGGG
>CAZNSF010000395.1:0-2548 GCA_964575565.1 uncultured Verrucomicrobiota bacterium
GATTGCTTCGGGGCAAAGCCCCTCGCAATGACGATGTGATTATTTATCTTCATTGCGAGCGAAGCGAAGCAATCTTTTCCATTTTACTTAAAAAGTATAGCCGCTACCTAATGTAACCTATGGAAGGTAATAGATTTTTAAGAAAATGAAACTTTTGGCGCCTGTTTCTCTGCTGCGTTTTCGATCGCAAATAATTCAGCGGACGCAAAATTAAACATCCCAGCCATAATGTTTGTTGGGAATGTTTCGCGAGTTGTATTATAAAGCATGATATTGTCGTTATAGGCTTGGCGAGCGAAAGCAACCTTGTTCTCTGTAGAAGTAAGTTCTTCCATCAGGCTGGCCATGGTTTGGTTGGCTTTAAGATCTGGATAAGCTTCCGCCACAGCAAATAAACGGCCTAAGGTTCCGGTTAACGACGCCTCCGCACCCGCTAACTCCTTCATTGCCGTAGCATCTCCAGGATTTTGAGCGGCTTTCATGTTTGCTGCTGAAGCTGCATTCCGAGCAGCAACGACAGCTTCGAGTGTTCCGCGCTCATGCTTAATATAACCTTTGGCGGTTTCGACTAGGTTAGGAATTAAATCGTAGCGTCGCTTGAGTTGAACATCAATTTGCGCATAAGCATTTTTGTAGCGGTTTCGCAAGCTAACAAGTTTGTTGTAAGCTCCAATCACGAAGACCACAACCAACGCAAATAAGATTAAAACTAAGAGAATGAATGGTCCTATCATAATAGCTCCTTTTTTTATCATTAGTTACGGGAAATCAGGTTTTCTAGCAATTATAATTTATAGGCGTGATTATAATTTAAGGACACATCCGGAAATTCTTGTAGGAGCGGTCGCTGACCGTCCGCCAAAGCGAGATCTCGTGGGAACGGACGACCGGTCTGTTTCCCATTGGGGAGATCGCCGACAACGTCGGCTCCTACCGAAGAAAAATTGGTGATACATATCATCAATGAAAATCGTGGACGGTCAGAAAATGGGATTTCCGTATATGCCTTTAAGAGAGACGTGGTGGGATTTTTAAGGAAGTTACCACCTTTGATGGTAGAGCTTAACTTATTTAACCTTATTCGGAGAAATGAGAACGGTTCTACCATTCTTCCAGATAGCAAGCGGGCGGCCAGTTTTTTTGTGTTGCAGAATAACTTGTCGCACGGCTTTTTTAAGGGCTGCTTCCGCTTTATCCTGTAATGTCATTCTTTTTTTCATAGGTACTTTATATCCTTTCGAACGATCTCAAATGTTTCGCGGCAAACGACCTCTTGATGGCCATTTCTTCTTTTTGCAATGATCACGGGTTTTGCTTTTGAATTATCAAATAACGTCCAGCTATCAAATATTGGCTCATATAGCATAAAAAAATTGGAAATACCACGAACAAAGCGGCGCCGCACATCTTCCGCAGGAACATGATGTCCGCCATCGGCCACACGATCTTTAATTCGTGCAATCGCCAGTTCCGGGCTGGGAATCCACAGAAAGAAAAGATGTAGTTTATAGCCTTTTGTTTTTAAATCTCTCAATAAATCCATATAAAGTTTTCCGGACAAAGTTGTTTCAAATGCAAAATCAACACCACGTCTAGCATACTCTCGAATTTGTAAAAGTACCAGTTTACCGGCCTGAATAGCTGCTGCTTTTGGTTGAAAAGGGGCTAATCCTTGTGCGATCAGGTCAGCATTTACAAAATTTGGACAATTTACAAATTCAGGTAAGAACAGTTTTGCGAAGGTCGTCTTACCCGATCCATTCGGACCCGCAATGATGTAAACGTTCTTCATTCTTATAAAAGGTATCTCATAATCATAACGCCTCGCCTAGACTAATCTAGTAGTAGCATTGAAGTAGATTTGACACACGGGAATTCTTATTGCATGGTATCCACTCCAACCCAAATGAGCACTCAAGATTCTGGGAACATGGTACGCGGTTTAGAACGCTTCCGCCCTACTCCACGCATAGACTGGCAGGCAACGCCTCTGGAAGAATGGAACGATTGGCATTGGCAGCTTAAAAACCGAATTACCACATTGGCTGATCTAGAAAACCGAATGGTCCTTACGCCTTCGGAACGCGCCGGTGTGCTTTTTTCGATCCGCAAACTTTCCCTAGGAATTACTCCACACTTTTTTTCGTTGATCGATAAAAATGATCCGAATTGCCCGATTCGAAAGCAAGTAATCCCTACTATTGACGAAAGCTATGTAGATTCCTCCGAAATGAGCGATCCTGTTGGTGAAGATTCTACTTCGCCAGTGTCTGGTTTAGTCCATCGTTATCCAGATCGAGTTTTGCTTTTAGCAACAGATCGTTGTGCTGCTTACTGTCGTTATTGCACCCGCAGCCGTCTTGTGAGCGGCGCTAGCGGATACGATTTCCATCCCCAACTCGAACAAGCCCTTGCCTATCTACGTATACCTAGCGAGGTGCGCGATGTATTGATTTCCGGTGGCGCTCCCCTTCTTTTCCGCGAGGCTACACTGGATTCTCTTCTCGGTGCGCTCCGAGCTAGTCCGCCTTTCGAATTCCTACGTATA
>CAZNSF010000396.1:0-5144 GCA_964575565.1 uncultured Verrucomicrobiota bacterium
AATCAAGATTCGGTGTTCTGGTCGTTTGGGTGGAGCCGAACTTGCTCGAATGGAGCGTTACCACGAAGGCAAAGTTCCATTACAAACGTTACGCGCAGAAATTGATTATGGTTTTGCAGAGGCCGCAACGGTTTACGGAAAAATTGGCGTAAAAGTTTGGATCTATAAAGGCCAGAAACAATTAGAACTTAAAAAGGCTGCTTAAAAAAAGGAACCACTATGCCGTTGATGCCAGCCAGAGTAAAATATCGTCGTATGCACCGTGGAAGTCGTGCAGGCATGGCAAGCCGTGCTACACGCATCGATTTCGGTACGTATGGGTTGCAGGCCTTAGAACGAGCTTGGATTACAACAACCCAAATTGAAGCAGCTCGAGTAGCTCTTACTCGTAACATGAAACGAAAAGGAAAGGTTTGGATTCGGATTTTTCCACATAAATCTGTGTCGAAAAAACCATTGGAAACGCGTATGGGTAAGGGGAAGGGCGCGCCAGACACTTGGGTGGCTGTTGTTCGACCCGGTAATATGCTTTTTGAGATGGAAGGGATTCCAGAAAATACTGCGCGCGAGTCGTTTGCTTTGGCTGCTGCTAAACTTCCTATTCATACACGTTTTATCGGGCGACATCATGTTGCTGTTTAAATGATCATGAAAATCAAAGAATTAAAACCTCTCACATTGCCTGAATTAGAATCTAAAGGGCGCGATTTTCGGCAAGAGCTTTTTAACCTTCGTCTTCGCCAAACTGCTGGACAATTGGAAAAACCAAGCCGAATTCGTGATTTAAGAAAAGATATCGCGCGAATTGAAACTTTGATCAACCAGTCCAAGCATAAAGCGGCGTAATTCGAAATTTTATGGGCGATCTACAAATAGCAACATCACGTGGTTCTCGAAAGGAACAAGTAGGTTATGTGGTGTCCGATAAAATGCAAAAGACCATTGTGGTTCGTGTGGATCGACGTGTGCGTCACCCCAAATATGAAAAGGTATTAACCCTTGCGAGTAAATTTTATGCACACGATGAAAAGAACGAAGCAAAGATGGGCGACCGTGTTCGGATTATTGAAACGCGGCCTTTGAGCCGCCAAAAACGTTGGCGTTTGGTAGAAGTCATCGAAAAAGGAGCGTTAAAAACCAGTCTTGTCGAAGAAGTCCAAAGCCCACAAGTGCCTCAAAAACCCATTGTTAAGTGAAATACCCCGTGCTCCAGCATGGGGCTTCTTATGAAAGAAAAAACATTTATACCACTGCGCCGTAGCCCGCCTTCGTTCGCTGTAGCGAACTACGGCGAGGCTTCCGCTCCCGCGAGACCTCGCCCCGGCGGGCGTCCATCGCCATTCACCACCCCAGAAGGGGTGATTCATCCTCACCTTTCCGTGCAGGGCTTTTTGGCGAAGGCGAGTAAGATTTTATTCATGTAATTGTTTTATGCTTCAAGTACGTTCCATTACTGATGTAGCTGATAATACCGGAGCCCGCAAAGCGTCGGTAATCGGTGTAATTGGCCGGCACACTTTATTTGCTGGAATCGGCGATATCATTAAAGCGAATGTAAAAGAAGCCGATCCAGATGGTACGGTTAAAAAAGGTGCTGTGGTCGATGCAGTGGTGGTTCGTACAAGGCAATCTATCCGGCGTAAGGACGGCTCTTCCCTACGATTCGATCGAAATGCCATTGTGATTATTGATAAACAGAAAAACCCAGTAGGTACCCGTATCTTTGGGCCAGTGGCGCGTGAGCTACGGGAGAAAAACTTTATGAAAATTATTTCTTTGGCTCCGGAAGTAATCTAGAGTATGAAAACGCACGTTAAAAAGAATGATCTAGTCGTGGTAATTAGTGGAAAGTATAAAGATTCCTCGGAGGATATTAAAGAAGGGAAGATTACTAAGAGAAAGGTTGTTGCTGTTTATCCACATAAAGGACGTGTTGCTTTAGAAGGTGTGATGATAAAAAAAGCAGTGCGCAAAAGCCAAGATCGTCCCCAAGGCGGTTTTGTGGAACGTAGTGCCACGATCCATATTTCTAACGTGATGTTAGCGGAGGTTTATGATCAACGACGAGGCACAGCTAAGAAAAGCTAATTTGTAGTATGAATATCCTTTTACAAAATTATCGCAACCAGATTGTTCCTCAGCTCATGAAGGAAGGGCGTTATAAAAACCCCATGGAAGTGCCGCGTATACTTAAGATTGTGCTCAATACTTCCGTAGCCTCGGCGAATGACAAGCAAGCATTGGAAGATGCAGTACGAGAAATGGCGATCGTCTCTGGCCAAAAGCCAGTCGTGACCAAGGCCAAGAAGAGTATTTCGAATTTTAAATTACGCAAAAACCAGGAGATTGGCTGTAAAGTAACTTTGCGCGGAAAACAAATGTATGAATTTATGGAGAGGTTTTTTAATGCGGCGCTTCCTCGTGTACGTGATTTTCGTGGCGTTTCGAATAGAGCTTTCGATGGGCGTGGTTCTTATACTTACGGGGTGGATGACCAAACCATTTTCCCAGAAATTGAGCTCGATAAAATCAAACGGCGTTTGGGAATGGATATTACCTTTGTAACGACTGCTCGTCGTCCAGACCAAGCCAAGGAATTGCTTAAATCATTGGGAATGCCGTTTGCCCACGAACGTAAAAATTAATAAGAGAAACCTATGGCTAAACTTTGTTTAATGAATAAGCAGAAACGAACGCCGAAATTTAAGGCGCGCCGTTATTATCGTTGCAAGGTATGCGGACGGGCGCGTGCTTTTATGCGTCGGTTTGATATGTGCCGTCTTTGTTTCCGTGAAAACTCGCTTCAAGGAAATATCCCAGGCGTTACTAAAGCAAGCTGGTAATTATTTATGAATATTTCTGATTCTATAGCCGATATGCTGGTGCGCTTACGTAATGCTGATCTAAGTGGACGAACGGATTTGCAGATTCCGCATTCGCGTTTAAAAAGCGATATCGCGCGTGTTCTTAAGCGCGAAGGGTATATTACAGATTTTAAACTTGAAAAAGATGGAAAGAAAATCAATCTACGCATTTCTCTAAAAGGAAAAGGGGAATCTTCTGCGTTTTTGGGTTTGCGAAAAATTAGTACTCCGGGACGTCGTAAATACGTTGGGGTGCGTGATATTCCCCGTATATTGGGTGGGATGGGAATTTGTATCCTCTCAACCTCGAGCGGGGTGATGTCGGGGCACGAAGCTAAAAAGAAAAATATTGGGGGAGAAATCCTTTGTCATGTGTGGTAATTTTACAATTTAATTTTCTAACTTTAATCTATGTCACGTATCGGAAAAAAATCTATTGAAATTCCAGCCAAAGTAAAGGTGGCGGTGGAAGGACGGAAAGTTCATGTGGAAGGTCCAAAAGGGAAATTGGATTTGGAATTGCCGCTTTTACTTGAAGCGAGCATCAAAGGGACGACTCTTTCTATCGCCTCGCAATCCAATGGGCGCGATGCAAAGGCTAAACACGGTCTTTCGCGCAGTTTAATTTATAATATGGTGCTCGGAGTAAGTGATGGTTTCCAAAAGAAATTGGAAATTCAAGGAGTAGGTTTTAAGGCGGCTGTTCAAGGGAAAAACCTTAGCCTAAGCCTTGGGTTTTCTCATCCTATTCTTTTTCCAATTCCACCGGATATAAAAGTGCAAGTAACGGAAAATACGCAAATCCAGATTGATGGGGCTGATAAACAAAAAGTGGGAGAAGTAGCTGCATCGATCCGGCGTTTTTATCCGCCAGAGCCTTACAAAGGTAAAGGGGTTCGCTATGTGGATGAAAAAGTTCGCCGTAAGGAAGGCAAGACTGTTCAATAAATTTTTATGTCGCATACGAAACAAGAATTACGCCAGCGCCGCCATTGGCGAGTGCGAACAAAGGTTCAAGGAACTGAAGAACGACCACGTATGAGCGTTTGTTTTTCAGGAAGGAATATCCATGTTCAATTTGTAGATGACCAGAAAGGTGTAACCTTGGCAGCCGTTTCTACCTTGGAAGAAGGTTTTCAAGGTAAGAATGGCAAAAAAGGTAAATCGAATGTTTCGTTTGCGACCAAGATCGGCAAGTTAGCGGCAGAGCGCGCTATTGCAAAACAAATCAAAACAGTGGTTTTTGACCGTGGCGGTTCGCGTTATCATGGAAAGGTTAAAGCTCTTGCTGATGCCGCCCGCCAAACCGGACTTATCTTTTAATCGAGGAGATTTTGTGGCAACTAATATAATACCAACCCCTATAGGGACCCAAGATTCAGATAATGCTTTTGTTGCGCAAGCAAGAACAAAACGCAGAGAAGGTCGTTCTCAACGTCAAGATCGTTCGAAGGGGGCCTTAAATGCAGCCAAAGGCGAGCTTACTGAAAAAGTGGTTTTTATAAATCGATGCGCAAAAGTTGTTAAGGGAGGCCGTCGCTTTAGTTTTAGTGCACTTATAGTTGTGGGGGATCAAAAGGGACAGGTGGGTTATGGTTTTGGTAAAGCTAATGAGGTAGCAGACGCTATTAAGAAGGGAACGGAAATTGCTCGACGAAGCATGATCAGAATTTGTTTGCAAGATCATACCATTCCCCATGAGGTTGAAGGAAACTTTGGGGGTGGGCGTGTGATTTTAAAGCCTGCAAGCCCAGGTACTGGACTTATTGCGGGTGGTGGAGTTCGAGCTGTCGTGGAGGCTGTGGGTATTCGCGATATTCTTTCGAAATCAATGGGTTCTAGTAATATGTCAAATGTGGTTAAAGCTACTATTAATGGTCTCCGCCAAGTGAGACGACGCGAACAAATTATGCAACGGCGCGGTCTTCAAGTGACTCCTAATCCTTCCGATAATGGGGGAATTCCTTCAATGGTCCCAAATATTAAAAGTTAGTAATAAAAAGATAAATGTAAGAAAATTTCTGGCTTTTACTGCATCACGACCAATTTCTAACTTTTAATTTCGAATTTAACTTTTATGAGGCTTCATCATCTTAAACCTGCAAGAGGCGCTAAACACCGCCGAAAACGTCTTGGGTGCGGCGAAAGTTCTGGTCATGGTAAAACAAGCTGCCGTGGTGGAAAAGGGCAAACGGCCAGATCTGGCAGTTCTATTCGCCTTGGGTTCGAAGGTGGGCAAACCCCCCTCTACCGCCGTCTTCCAAAACGTGGATTTAATAA
>CAZNSF010000397.1:0-2979 GCA_964575565.1 uncultured Verrucomicrobiota bacterium
GCTCTCCTCCACGAAGCAGGGCAAGAGACAAAAGTGGCTCTCCCCCAGCAAGTGGGGCAGAGACAAAAGTTCAGGCGTTAGAACGGTTAATAAGTTTTGAATTAAGCACATAGGGCAGTGCGGTGTTGAAGATAACACTACCTACCGATTTGGTAGCCCGCCGCGTCCCTGCGACGGGAATAGTTCCAAAATAACACGAAAATATCTTAGCGCCGTTTTGCGTATTTAGCGGGTTAGTGGATTCTTAAAAAAATCTTTTAAAAAAGAGTTGACGACTTTTAGGATATGTGTATTAGTGAAGTATATCACTATGTTTCTTTACCTTAATCCGAATAGCGGAGTGCCTATTTATCGACAAATGCAACAACAATTACATCAACGTATCGCTAGCGGCCAGCTCGCCGCTGAAGAAAAACTCCCTTCCGTGCGAGAGCTCTCGATCGAACTAAAAGTAAATCCCCTTACCATTGCTAAAGTCTATCAACATCTCGAACGCGAAGGGCTTGTTGAATTTCGACGCGGTCTAGGCACCTTCGTAAGTGCTAAACAAACTACCCATTCTCTTGCCGAAAAACGTAAATTGATTTTCCCAGCGATCGAACAGCTCATTGCTGAAGCCCAGCATCTTCAACTCGAAGAAGCTGAAATCCAAAAACTTTTACATGAACAATTTAAAAAAATATCATAATCACCCAAAATTTCTTAAGCGCGGTGTTAGGGACAACACCGCCTACCATAAAAACCATGGTAGCCCGTCATATCCCTATGACGGGAAAATTAAGCTGGCCCTAGATTCTATAATAGAACTCATGAAAGACTATAAAACAATTTTTTATCAGACCTCACCCAACCTCTCCTTGGCAAGGAGAGGAATGGAGAGGTGCCTTTTTCGCGTATTTAGCGGGCTATTGGTTCCTTTTAGATTCAATAACTATTTAACATCAACCACTTAAAAATTATGAACTCTACCATCATTGAAACAAAAAACCTTACTCGCCGCTTCGAAAAAAAGTTGGCGGTGCAAAATCTTAATCTCCAGGTGCGCCAAGGCAGTATCTACGGCTTCCTCGGTCGTAACGGCGCTGGTAAAACGACTACCATCAAAATGTTGGCCGGTCTTATCTGGCCGACGGAAGGCGAGGTGCGCGTCAATGGTGTAAACCCACGCGATTTTACGGTCGAAGATCGTCAAAAAATCGGATACCTCTCCGAAAAACAAACTTTACCCCCTGCAATGCGTGTAGGTAAATTGATCGAATTTTGCGCTGCTCTTTATCCGAATTGGAACCACGAATTATGCGATCGGATTTTAAAGAAGTTTCGGATCGATCCTAACCAAAGAATAAAAACGCTTTCTCAAGGAGGAATGCGCCAAGTTGGTCTCCTCCTCGCTCTTGCGCAAAGACCAGATCTCCTTCTCTTAGACGAACCAGCAGGCGGGCTCGATGTCGTAGCGCGACGCGAGTTTTTAGATGAAGTTCTGGAACTCATCCGCGAAGAAGGTAAAACTGTCTTCTTTTCTTCACATATCTTAAGCGATGTGGAACGGGTTGCCGATGAAATCGGTATTATTAGCCAAGGAAGTCTTCAATTGAGCGAGCCTTTGGATCGTTTAAAGGAAACGATTAAACAAGTGCGATTTTATGGATTTGCCAATGGGCTCGATAGCTTCAAGGTTCCGAACGCTTTTCGTATCAATCAAACCAAAGGCGAAGTGCTCGCTACATTGAGAGTAGAAAATGAAAACACTCTACGGCAACTTGCGGCCACTTATCGGTGTCAATATGAAATTAGAAACTTAAACCTCGAAGAAATCTTTTACGAAATTGCCAGAGAATCTTAACTAAAAGAATTATTATTTATGAAAAAACAAAGTCAATTTTGGACGCTGTTTAAAAATGAGGCTTTCGCCCTCACTTCCCAGGTGAACTGGTTGATTGGATGGTTTTTTTCTATTTCTATATTGCTTTATATGATTCAACTACATAGAGAAACATACGATTTAATTTTCAATTTCGGCGAAATAACAATGCCATTATTTTTCTTAATTTTTCTTATAGGAGTTTGTATCGTATTTATAATGGTATCAGGGCCCCTCGAATTCATATTTACTAGATCTATCAACAGAAGAATATACTTCCGTGCTAAAAGCACCGTATTTTTTTTAATGGTTATAATTCCACTCTTATTAAGTCTTAAACTATCATTTTCTAACCCAAAACTTGCTATGCGGCGGAGTGATGCAGATTATTCTGCTAGTGGGATTACCGAAGGACGATTTTTGAAAATATTTCCTGGAAGCTATGTCGAATATCTTGGTGTAGAAACTGTAAGAATTGATGGCTCACGGTACAGAAACGACCTCATTATCATCCCCACCGGAAGAACGATTAGAGCATTATGGGCACTATGGCTTGGACTTTTTGTCGCAATCATTTTTCAAGGATACCTAATATGGATTTCGAGATATCAGCTAATACAACGTGTAGCTTTAATGTATTTAGGCAGCTTTTTCATCATGTTTTTGTTGTTTCCTCCGGACAATTCTTACGCAGAGTGGGGAACTCTCTTTGGACCAATATGGCAAGAATCCTTTTTATTCTTTAGCGCTCACATAGCCCCCATGTTCCTTGGGTTAATCATATTTGGAATAATCATCCAAATCCTCTGCGAGCGGCGATTCGAAAAGCTCGAGGTCTTGTAACGATTAAAATTCTTAACTATGAAAAAACAAAATCAATTTTTATTATTGTTAAAAAACGAAGCCTTGCCACATTGGGTAGTAATATTTTTTTCTGTTTATTTAGCAAACGTTGCTGTTGCTGTTGCTGTTAGTGTATCCAGAATAGAAATAGATCTATTCTTCCCAATATTATTAATTTTAATTTCTCTAGCGGCTATTTTGATAGGAATTTTTGTTCTGGCAATGATCCCATATTACCTAGGTCAAAATAATCTACATGAATTTATGTTCTCTCG
>CAZNSF010000398.1:0-4080 GCA_964575565.1 uncultured Verrucomicrobiota bacterium
TCTAAAATCCGGAGATCTTGTTGATACATGAGAATTTGGTAAAAAACATCTGCTACATCGAGATAAAGAAGTTCCAGGCTTCGTTGTTTTTCGTGTTTCCGAGCTTCGGTCTCGGCTTTGTTTGCCGCGGCAACAGAGTACTCACGAAAACCGCTAAAAATAGGCTGTTTGATATTGAGATACAAAGAAAAGTGATCTTTTCCATTAGAAAAGTTATTTGCGCCGCGTGCGCTTCCAGTATTAGCGTTGCTCGTACCGGAGGAGGTATTTTGATAGGTCTCTGTAGTCAGCACATGTGCATTAGGCAGAATGCTGCCAATGGCTTGCCAATACCTTGCTTGGGCTACACGGATATCCTCCTCCTTCATGCCAAGAGTCTCGCTTTGAAGAACCGCTAACTCAAAACAAGTCTGAAGATCCATGGGCCCTTTAGGAATAGGCACAGGAGCCGCTTCCTTTTCTCCTGAAGCCAATGAAGAGACAGACACCAAAGAAATCCTATTCTTCTCTTTATTTGCCAAGAGCCCATTGGTTAGAAGAAAAAAGATGATTAATGTGAAAAAGCTAATGAATCTCCCCTCCTTAATAAGAGAATAGCTTTGATTTACCTCTGAAATCATTTGTTTCATAGATGAGAGTTTCAAAAGATTACCTTAACGTTTCTTTGAACAAGCTCCTTCAAGAAAAAGTTCAGCAATGCGTTCGGCTTTAGGATGCATAACTGGTTTACGATGCTGGAGAGCCTCGGCCATGGAATAAATGAGAATCTGCCCATAGAGAGCAATGGCAAGTTCCTTACTGTTAAAATATGAATTCAATTTTCCTGAGACAAGCCAGTCTTCGAGAAGCAATCGAACGGCTTCGAAGTTACGCTGTCCTTTCTTCAAACATCGATGTTGGTTCGGGACCTCGCCGCGAGCCGCAAAGGCAGTAGAAAATGAGAGACGTGTTAAATTGCGATGCTCGTGGGCAAACTGCAAAATAGCTTTAAGCAACGCGATCAGTTGTTTTTTAATCGGTCGGTTTTTGTGTGCAGCAATCGTATTTTTAATTAAATCAAAACGCCGATCTTGGATATGGTCGACAAGCGTTTGGTAAAGCCCCTCTTTGCTTCTGTAATAATAATAAAGCGTGGGCTTAGTAACTTTTGCGGCTTTAATAATTTGTTGGGTAGAAGTAGCTGCATAACCATTATTCGCAAAAAGCTCTTTAGCTGCCTCCAAGAGACGTTCGCGTGGCAACTGAGATGCTTTACCCATAGCAAGACCCGAAGTTTAGTTTTGCGGATTGGTAACTGTCAAGCCTATATACCGATCGGTAGGTATAATAATAATATTACAAACCATCTCGCTATTGGGATGACTTTTGTTTAAAAGACCTTTGGCTAAACCATTAACTTACTAGCACTAGCATGAAATACCGCCGTTTTGGCAAGACCAACCTGCAAATGCCTATCATTTCTTGTGGTGGCATGCGATACCAACATAAATGGGAAGATGTTGATCCACAAGCAATTCCCCATGAGGGCCAAGCTAATGTAGAGGCTACGATTTATCGCGCCTTTGAACTAGGAATTAATCATTTCGAAACCGCCCGCGGTTATGGCAGCTCCGAAATGCAACTTGGATGCGTCCTTCCGAAACTTCCCAGAAAAAAGATTATTGTCCAAACAAAAATTGGACCTGTTGCCGATCCGAAAGAATTTTTAGCAACTTTCGAAAAATCTTTAAAATATCTTCAAGTAGAATATGTGGACCTTTTAGCTATGCATGGGGTTAATAATGATCAAATACTTGATTTTGTTTTGCGCAAAGGAGGATGTCTCGATATAGCGCGGCAGTTACAAAAAGAAGGACGGGTGCGTTTTATTGGATTTTCAACCCATGCTTCTACAAGGGTTATTCTTAATGCAATTGCGAGTGATGAATTCGATTACTTGAATGTTCATTGGTATTTTGTAAATCCACTTAATTGGCCAGCCATCGAAGCTGCTGCAAAACGAAATATGGGTGTTTTTATCATTAGCCCTAACGATAAAGGCGGCAAACTCTATTCCCCTCCTAAAAAATTAGTTGAGTTGTGTAAGCCGCTTACTCCCATGATCTTTAATGATCTCTTTTGTCTTTCAAAAAAAGAAGTGCATACTTTAAGCTGTGGAGCAGCAAAACCTTCGGATTTCGATGAACATATCGAGGCGCTTAAGTATTACGACCAAATAGATGCAACGATAGCACCAGTTGAAAAAAGATTGAGAATGGAAATGGAACGAACTCTTGGTGTTGATTGGTGTGCACATTGGAATGAGGGGTTACCTGAATATCTACATATACCTAACCAAGTAAATGTAATCGAGATCTTGCGTTTATGGATGCATGCAAAATCTCTCGACTTACTTGATTGGGCAAAGATGCGCTATAATCTCTTAAGTGGCAACGGCGGTCACTGGTTTCCAGGTGAAATGGCCAATAAACTTGATGAAGAAAAGCTTAAACCTTTACTTGCCAAGAATCCATTTGCTTCCAAAATTCCAAATATCCTTCGCGAAGCTCATCAAATGCTTTTTGCAGAGCCACAGAAACGATTAAGTCAAAGTTAATATTTTAGCGTAACTTTCCGACCAGTTTTTGCTGATCGATAAATCGCTAAAATGAGTTCAACGGCTTTACGCGCCTCTGCTCCAGAAATAGATGGAGAATGACCCTCGTGAATAGCATCTACAAAATCTTGGATTTGGGCACGGTGACCTTCTATGCCAATTGCCTTTGGATCCGCAGCTCCACCGCCAATGGCAGAACTATTCGTAGCAGTGGCACGAATATTCTTATCTTCTTCGGTTTCTTTTTCAAATTGCCAAAAAATAAGTCGATCATCTTCTAAGACCGCCGACCCATGATTCCCCGAAATCTCAATGCGCTTAAGAAAACCCGGCCACGTAGAAGTGGCGCCTTCAATCACGCCCAAAGCGCCATTGGGATACTTGAGTAAAGCCACAGCAGTATCTTCAACCTTAATCTTAGAATGGGCTAAAGTAGTAGTTAAAGCGAAAACCTCCTTGGGCATTCCCACTAACCATTGTAAAAGATCAATCGCATGAATCCCTTGATTCATTAGTGCCCCTCCTCCATCGAGTTTCCATGTGCCACGCCAAGCGCCACTATCATAATAATTTTGCGTGCGCCACCATTTGATATAAGCATCGCACATCGTTAGTTTACCAAAACGTCCCTGTTGGATGGCTCTCTTTAAAGTCTGCGCACCTTTCCCAAAACGACTTTGAAAAATAGCTGTCAGATGGCGCTTATTTTTTTTAGCGGCTGCAATCATTGCATCAATACGATCAAGATTAATATCCAATGGTTTTTCACATAAAACATGCTTACCAGCATTTAACGCTGGAATGGCAATTTCTGCGTGTGACCCGCTAGGCGTGGCAATGCAAACCACATCGATATCTTTTCGCCCAAGTAAACTTTTGAAACTCGAGGCGGCGCTGACATTGTATTTAGATGCAAAGATCGCTGTTTTATCCGCAGAACGACCATAAACCGTAATAAGCTTAGCACCTTTTATTTGTTGCAAGGCACGTGCGTGAAAATCTGCAATCGTGCCGACTCCAATAATTGCAAAACCAAGGTCTGATGGCATAATAAGCAATTAGAAATGAAAAATTAAAAATGAGAAGTTAAAAGTACAAACAAAACTACGCTTAAATTTTCTCTAGTAGTTTAATCAAGTTTACTATGCAAATACGGCTAGAGGATTCGGCATTAGCAGAAAAACTCTGTCCTGCGGGCAGGTGTTGAGCTGTAGCGCTTAAAGGCACATTGCGCCAGTGTGTTTCCAACGAAATCCAACCTATATACTTACGCTGTTTCAAATCCATAAATTGTTTTACAAAATCAATTTCACCTTTCCCAAGTTCTACACAATGTTCTGGAGGCTTTCCATTTTCTCGCCTTGCATCTTTAACATGAAAATGGATGATACGCTCCGATACAAAAGAGTAATCGGTTCTTACGGGATTACCCGCATTTGGCATAAAAATGACATTACATGGATCCCACACAACCCCTACTAATG
>CAZNSF010000399.1:0-3956 GCA_964575565.1 uncultured Verrucomicrobiota bacterium
GATCCTTTTTTTGGGCGACGTCTCTATTTTAAAGACAAAGAAGTTCCGCGGGGTATATGCTCTGGTATTATGATTGAGGGTGGTTATATACTGACCAATAACCATGTCATTGAAGGCGCTAGCACGATCGAAGTAAAATTAGCTGATGGTCGAGAAGTAAAAGCTGCAGTTGTTGGCACCGACCCAGATTTTGATATTGCTGTGTTAAAAGTTTCCGATCTAAAAGGATTGGTAAGCGCTGAATTAGGCGATTCCAACTCAATCCGTGTTGGCGATTGGGTGCTTGCTATAGGCAATCCCTTTGGGTTTGAACAGACAGTTACCGCCGGCATTATCAGCGCCAAAAGAGGGGCGGGAAATGAAGATGATTTTATCCAGACAGATGCTGCGATTAATCCTGGTAATAGCGGGGGTCCTTTAGTTGATTTGGATGGAAAGGTCATTGGAATTAACACAGCTATTTTTAGTCGAACTGGAGGTTATGAAGGAATTGGTTTTACAATCCCAATCAATACAGCTCGCAACATTATGCAGGGGTTGATTAAAGATGGAAAGATCCCTCACGGTTACCTAGGTGTTCAGTTGCAAGAAATGAATGAGGAAATTGCAGAGTTGCTTGGACTTGGACAAACACATGGAGCGGTAATCACTTATATCGAACCAAATTCCCCAGCGCAAAAAGCAGGGTTATACCCTAATGATATTCTCATACGTTTTAACGGCAAAGAGGTGAGTAGCGTTCCATCCTTGGTTAGTTTAGTGAGGAAATTGCCTATTGGACAAGAAGTGGAAGCTGTTGCAATCAGAAACAAACAAGAACGCACATTTAAAGTAACGATTGGTACATTACCTACTCAACCGAGCGCTCCTTTATCGCAACCCGCTACCGCAGAATCTTTCGGCATTAAAGTAGTTAATCTTGATGATGCCTTGCTTGAGCAATATGGATACCCTTCTGGCATTCAAGGGGTAGTGGTTACTGATGTGGCCGCGAGTAGTAAGGCAACGGCAAAAGGTCTGCAAAAGGGAGATCTCATTGTAGAGATCAACGGCCAGAAAATTACAAATATTCAAAATTATAAGGAAATCGTAGATCGGGCTATTAAATCCAAGAAAGAGAAAATGCTTCTTCATATTGTACAAGACCAAAAATACGGATATGTGGTGCTTCCATTGAAGTAAGCATTTTATCTTTCTAATTTGTCCCCTTACTTTATAGAAGGCGATTTTATGAAAAAGATAAGTCTACAAGCCCGTTGCTTTTACTAATGCCTGGGCTTTATCTCGGCGTTCCCAAGTAATTGCGTTTAGATCGTCCTCACGACCGAAATGACCGTAATTCGTTGTCTTTCGGTAAATAGGTCTTAAGAGATTGAGTTGCTTAACAATATCTGCTGGCTTAAAGCTGAAAACTTTACGAATTGCTTTTTCAATTTGTTTATCTGGAACTTTGCCAGTACCGAAAGTATCCACGCAAATTGAAATGGGATCTGGGAAGCCAATCGCATAAGCAAATTGAATTTCGCAGCGATCTGCCAACCCAGCCGCAACTACATTTTTAGCTACATAACGCCCCATATACGCAGCGCTACGATCTACTTTCGAAGGGTCTTTGCCAGAGAAAGCACCTCCGCCGTGTCGCCCCATGCCTCCGTAACTATCGGCAATAATTTTACGGCCGGTAAGTCCGCTATCTCCTTCGGGACCACCAATCACAAAGCGGCCTGTTGGATTTACGAGGTAACGAGTTTTTTTATCGAGTAAATGCGCAGGCAATGTTTTATGGATAATTTCGCGCACAACGGTTTCATGTATTTTACGATGTTTAATATCATGCGCATGCATGGTCGAAACTACGACTGCATCGATCCGTAGCACACGAGCATTTTCGTATTCGACAGAAACCTGTGTTTTAGCATCGGGCCGCAACCAACCAATCACACCTTTTTTTCGCGCACGAGCCAAAGTTCGCCCAAGTTTATGCGCGAACATGATAGGCGCTGGCATTAATTCTGGTGTTTCATTGCAAGCAAAACCAAACATTAAGCCCTGATCCCCAGCTCCTTGCTCCGCGGTTGATTTGCCTAAAGCTTTGCGCGCATCAACACCTTGGGCAATATCTGGGCTTTGACGAACAATTGCTGTAAGGATCTGGCAAGTTTTGTGGTTAAAGAGGGCATCTTCGTCCGTATAACCAATTTCTTTAATGGCATCCCGCACAATCTTAGTATAGTCAAGGTAAGCTTCGGTTGTAATTTCACCAGCCAGCACCACCAAGTTAGATTTCGCTAAAGTTTCGCATGCAACACGGCTGCGACGGTCTTGTTCCAAACAAGCATCCAGAATATAGTCAGAAATCGTATCGCACACTTTATCTGGATGACCTTCAGTGACGGATTCGGAAGAGAAGATATAACGATGTTTAGGCATAAGAGATGGAAAATGTCATGATTTTAGAGAGTTCGCAAACATTTTATTTGCTTGGGCATAAGCTTCTTGACTGCCGATATCGAGCCATTGGCCTTTGATCATATAGGTAAAGACCGGTTTACGTGTGTAGAGCCATTGAACCAAGCGTCCCGGCTGATCGGGATTATTGCCTTCTGCAAGGTATTTTTCAATAAGCGGTAGTATGGTTTGTGGATAATGGTAAAGGGCAATTGCAGTAATCGTGCTTTTAGGTTCTTTTGGCTTTTCTTCAAAAAAGGTGATCTGTCCATTGGTATTGATCGTAATATTATTATATTTTTTAATTTCCTCCAAATTTTTAACATCATAAACACCAATCAAAACACCCTTGGTGCGAGCTAATTTAATATATTCTTGGAGATCGTTACTAAAAAGATTGTCGCCTGCCACAACAATCAGGTCATCCTCTAATTGGGTTTTTTGTATCACGAAACAGATATCTCCAATGGCGCCTAGTCTATCAGTTTCCGATGTAGTTTTATCATCAAACACACGAATAGGTCGTCCCCCATGGGAAGAAGAAGCTTTCTTTGCCCAGCTATCAAAATGCTTTGCAAATTTACTATTGGTAACCACATAAACTTCATCGATTTCCGGACAACGATCAAATTTTTCTAGCACATGGTCAATCATCGGTCTGCCAGCAACTGGTAATAAGGGCTTTGGTTGATGAAGGGTAAGCGGGTAAAGACGAGTCGCGTAACCGGCAGCAAGGATAAGAAGTTTCATGGATAATAAAAGCTATGGCTCAAGAGAGCTTAGTCTTCAAGGTGGAAGCAATAGCAATCGATTTTCTTGGGTAGAGAAATTTCTTAATCCAATTTATAGAGGACGGTCCGTATTTGAGTTTGTGGATCAAGGCGAGCATTTACCAAAGTCATTCCATGGATCGAAGCACCGGCTGATATTTGATAAACAAGAGTGGTAGAAAGATTTTCTTGGGATAATTTAGAAAGATAATGTTCAAAACCTCCTGAATAATAAGTTTTAGAGCCAAAAGTTCCGTCGTTTGTTCGGCCCCATTCTTGACGAAAGTCATTGCTCGTCAAGAATAAGTGGGTAACACCAGCTTTTTTTAAAGCAGGCACAGCTTGGATTGGTGGTTGGGAAGCAAGCCTTACCCATTTCCAATCAATAGATTGCATATCAGAACTTGGGAGAGCGCCTCCTAAGGCTTGAACGATAAACCCGTAAGTCGGAGTACAGAGCACAAACTTTTTCTGGTGTGGATTTTTCTGAAGATGTGATAAGACCGGCGCAAAGGATTGAGGACAATAACAAGAAAAACCGCGCCAAAATTGCGTAGATAGAAAGACTAAAACTAAAAGATTCCCTGTAATGCGCTGAAGAACGGCGCGGGCTTCGAATCCACGGGCTAAAACTAATCCGAAAAGAATAGCCATAGCTATCTCTGTAAAAAAATAAAAACGTGTCATTTGTGTAGCAAAGACGATGGTTCCAAAAAACAAAACTACCTCTACGAGATA
>CAZNSF010000400.1:0-3326 GCA_964575565.1 uncultured Verrucomicrobiota bacterium
CAACAGCCCGAGGCTAAAAAGAAACCGCCCCGTAAAAAGTATTCGCGAAGATTCTTTATCTCCTCATCGGATAACACAAAATTATGATGTCCGTTCATAAAAAGAAATGGAGTTTTATAAAGAGCTTTATCCGTTAAACGAATTTTTCTTTCTTCCTGCACACAAACGGTAAGATTCTTGGAAACTAACTGAATAAGGTCTTTCCCAGCACCTGGACAATCATTTCCATCATTTTCACTATATTTGATGCGGCCTACAAAAAAAGTTGGCTGTTGGTCATCTGCAGGTTGTTCGGCAATAACCACAGGCACAAAACAAAGATAGCAGACCACTCCTATTCGGAAATTCAGCCGTTTGATAACGGATATCATGGCTATCCATTCTCTAAACTTTCTTTGCAAAACAGCAAGGAAAATATCAAAGCTCACTCTTCAGTGCTTGAGCTCGTTATCCGGCTTATCCCAGCTTGAGGCTTGAAGCTTATGGCTGATAGACTATAGTTCTTAGCTCGCATGAAATTTTCATTGAATTGGCTTAAAGAACTTGTGCCTTTTACATGGTCTGCAAAGGAACTTTCCGATCGATTGACCATGGCTGGGGTTGAGGTCGAAAACATTCAGATTCAAGGTCAAGGATTTGAAAAAATTGTCGTAGCACAAATCCTTAAGTCCGAACAACACCCTAATGCAGATCGGCTTTCAGTATGCGAAGTTGAAACTGGCGGCGGCAAAAAACAAATTGTTTGCGGCGCTAAAAATTATAAGGTTGGCGATAAAGTCCCTTTAGCGCTTGTAGGCGCTAAACTTCCAAATGGGCTGGAAATCAAGCGTTCCAAGTTACGCGGGGTAGAATCCGATGGCATGATGTGTTCATCCGAAGAGCTTGGCTTACCCAAAGATACAGATGGGCTACTTATCCTTTCTCCTGAATCTAAAGTAGGCATGTCGTTTACCGAAACCCTTGGATTTAATGACACCATCTTGGATCTCGAAATTACACCGAATCGTTCAGATCTTTTAAGCCATTGGGGTTTAGCCCGTGAAATCGCCGCGCTTGCTGATCTCCCACCACCCAATCCACAGCAGCTCCTTCCGGAAGTAGAAGAAACACATTTAAGCCAACCATCGACTAAATCGCCGGTTCCTATTCGAGTTGAAGATCCGATGCATTGTCCTCGTTACACTGCTAGAATTATTCATGATATAAAGGTTGGGCCTAGTCCAGATTGGTTGCGTCGGCGTTTGGAGAGTGTCGGTCAACGGTCGATCTCTAATATCGTAGATATTACCAATTATATATCGCAGGAAATAGGCCAACCTTTGCATGCCTTTGACCTTAAACTTTTAAAGGGACCAGAAATTATTGTTCGTTTGGCGCATCCAGGAGAAAAAATAAATCGGCTGGATGATAAAACCAGCGAATTAAAATCGGATATGCTTGTGATTGCTGATGCTCATCGTCCTGTGGCTTTGGCTGGAGTAATTGGAGGCAAAGAAACAGCTGTCTCCACTGCCACAACAGATATTCTTCTTGAGTCAGCGACTTTTCAGCCTGCGAGCATTCGAAAAACTTCCAAGGCTATTGGTGTTTCCACAGAATCTTCTTATCGTTTCGAGCGCGGCATAGACTTGGAACTTGCTGCATGGGCTAGCAAACGTGCTACAGCCCTGATCCTTGAAATCTGCGGCGGCCGCGTGGATGGACCTTTGATCGATTTATATCCAAAGCCACCAGCCACACGTCATATTAAATGTCGTTATTCTAAGGTTCATTCGCTTCTAGGCGCTTTGATCTTTCCAGATGAAATCCATTCTATCCTTAAACGTTTAGGATGCAGGGCGGACAACTTCTACCAGCAGACAGCAAGCAGCGAAATCGCATTAGCGGAAGAATTTAAACTCGAATCGTGTGAGATCCAGCCGCCTTCTTGGCGTCTTGATCTCAAACGCGAAGCAGATTTAATCGAAGAAATCGCTCGAGTCTATGGTATCGAAAAAATCCAGGGGAAGCTTACCCTAGGAGAACCTTCTACTGCAAAGGATAGTCAAATATTTTTGTTCACGCGTAAACTTCGTTCACTTGCGACCGCGTTAGGCCTGGACGAAGTAAAAAATTATCCACTTATTCCTTCGAGTAATCTTTCCGATCATTCAATTCCCTTAACTAATCCATTATCGATGGAAATGGGTTCCCTCCGACCTTGGCTTTTTACGGGTTTACTGGAAACAGCTGCACGAAATCTTGCTGGTGGAAATCGAGGAGTATCTCTCTTCGAACTAGGCAAAATCTTTTATTTTCAAGATGACAAAACCATTGAACGACCATCTCTTGGCATAATCCTAACCGGATTACAACCCGACGGCATCTCCTGGAAAAAAGGAGTTCAGGGAATGGTTTATGATTTTTATGATCTAAAAGGAATGATCGATACTTTACTCGCACAACTTGGATTAGATGGAACACAACAACCTATCTTATCTACAGACCACACTATCCTTGAAGGAAATATAGGGTTTACCTTTTTAGATCAAAACCAACCCGTTGGATACGCAGGTAAGGTTAAAGGAAATCTTGCGCGTTCGGTTAAAATTTCTTCAGACGTTTTTTATGCAGAATTAAATGTCGATTGGCTATTCGCTGCTCAACCAATAACTCCACGTTATCAACCATGGCCTGTTTATCCTACCATTCGACGAGATATCGCTCTTACCGTCGCTTCCGAGCTGAAACAGCAGCATATCCAAGAAACTTTATATCGTCTAGCAGAAAAGTACGCCGCGCCAAAAGAAATTTTTTTGCAACAGCTCGAACTCTTTGATATATTCATATCAGATAAAATTGGCGAAGGGAAAAAATCTTTAGCTTATTCGATGATTTACAGAAACCCCAAAAAAACGCTTACCGATACCGAAATTAACGAAATCCACAACATGATTAAAACCAAGTTAAAAGATGAGATCCCTTGTGAGATTCGTGAATAGTTTTTAGCTCTTGTTCTTTGACTGAAAATTTAGACCGATTTCCCTGCCCTGTTCGTGAATCGAACGAGCACTCTTTGAGCCGATATTAAATTGTATCACGGGGACTATTCTTCAGTCGCAGACGGCAAGCCTTCTTAGGAAGTCGAAAGCGGTTGAGAGGTCACCCACCCTATAACCTAGGGTTCAAAGTAATCGTTCTCCTACGGCAATGGCGGGGATTTTTTTGGGAAGGTGTACCGTAAAGTTTAGCTACATGCCACGCGCATAACTCATGCATCCGGTAAGACTAATAAGCATAAAACTAACCAAGTCTAATCAATTCAACGCTGCCTTCAAAATGGTGTT
>CAZNSF010000401.1:0-2540 GCA_964575565.1 uncultured Verrucomicrobiota bacterium
GCAGCCGCTTGTTGGATAGCAATGAATTGACCCGAATCTGTATTATCTTTTACATCACCATATGCTTTAACTAATCAGTCATTGCCAGCAACAAAACCACACCGCCAACCTGTCATATTAAAACTTTTACTGGTGGAATGAAGTTCTACTCCTACTTCTTTTGCCCCTGGCGTAGCCAAAAAGCTTAGAGGCTTACCTTCAAAGATAAGTGCCGCATAAGCAGCATCAGAAATGACAATGAGCTCATGTTTAAGCGCAAATTCAACAACTTCTTTATAAAATTCTGGTGTAGCGCTAGCGCCAGTTGGATTATTCGGATAATTCAGCACCATTACTTTAGCGCGTTTAAGTTTATCACTCGGCACAGCGCCTAAATCCGGCAAGAAAGCGTTTTCGGCTACCAGAGGCATGTTATAAACTTCACCACTATAATAACGCGTATGCGTGCCAAAAACTGGATAACCGGGGGTGGTCATCAAAACCACATCGCCGGGATTAATAAAACAAGCAGGTAAAATAGAAAGAGCCGCTTTGGAACCAATCGAATGGAGAACTTCTTTTGCCGGGTTAATTCCCCTTACGCCACAAACGCGATCGAGATAGCGAACAGCAGAAGCTTTTAGTAGTTCATCACCATTATCTGCATAACCCCGATTCTCTGGCTTTTGTGCTTCACAAGCAAGTTGATGGATCACTTCTGAAAAAGCCATTTCATCAGGTTCCCCCACCCCCATATCGATGAGTTCCGTATCGGGATTAGCAGCTACAGCAGCGCGTTTAGCGCGTTTAATTTTCTCGAACTTATAGATTGCCGTATCTTTGCCATAACGGCTACCGCCAATTCGTTCGGCAAAAAGATTTTGAATATAAGAATCGCTCATAAAATGTTCCTACAATGAGAGTGATTCTAATACGGCCTATGCCTTGCCACAACAAAATAAGAAATGTTAAAATTTTAACATTTTGGTGTTGACAGATCTTATTGCTATGTTAATTTTTTAACACTAACCAACTTTTGGAAAGGATTTTTATAAAAATATGAACAATGAACCGTCGGATTCTTTAAGCCGTCGCGAACGGCAAGTTATGGATATTATCTATCGAAAAGGCAGGATCTCTACCATGGAGGTGATGAAGGAATTGCCCGATTCACTTAGTTCTTCAGCTGTAAGAACCTTTTTAAGGATTTTAGAAAAAAAGGGATATTTAAAACATAAAGAAGAAGGCGCAAAATATATTTATTACCCAACTATCACTCACGAAAAAGCAAAGCGATCTGCTTTAAAACGTGTTCTACAAACATTTTTTGATGGTTCTGTGGAACAAGCCGTAGCCGCTCTCTTCGATGTATCCAGCACTACCCTTTCTAAGAACCAACTCGATCAATTAGCTCAACGAATCCAAGAAGCACGGACCAAAGGAAATTAAAGCCTATCAGTCTTTCAACTTTTTATCACTCAACATTTAACTACTCTAAAAACATGAACTCTTTATTGGAAAATTTTTTACCACTATCAATCGCACCATGGTTTATCTTTTTCTGTGATGTTACCATTAAAGGAATAGGAATTTTACTGATCGGATGGGTGGCTCATTTTATTTTACAACGCCTATCAGCAGCCTACCGACATTTAGTTTGGTGCTTGGTGTTTGGAAGTTTACTTCTTTTACCCCTTCTCTCCTTAATCTTGCCGTCTTGGCAACTTTCCATTTTACCGGATCGAACAATCCGACCCGATCCATCCTTTACAACTTCAGTCACGATTAAGAAAATAACAGAAACGAATCATAATCCAATTACCCCACCTTACTCCTCCCCTTACCAAGGGGAGGATGGGAGGAGTTTTAAAAAGCTTTCACCTGTCCCTTCACCCATCCATTGGTCAACTTGGATGTTAATAACCTGGTACATAGGTGCGCTAGCAATTCTTTTCTATCTAGCAATGGGCATAGCTCGTCTTGCAAGAATAACCCATCAAGCAACCCCGCTCAATGATTCTTCGTGGGCTTCTCTGTTAGAGAAAGTTTCTCAGAGACTTGCGCTTCCAAGCTTGCCAAAACTTTATCAAAGCCATCGGATCACTACTCCGCTTGTATGGAGACCTTTTCGACCTATTGTGTTATTACCTAAAAATTGTAACGATTGGTCAAATGAGCAGCGTTCGATGGTACTACTCCATGAGTTAGCCCATGTGGCGCGAAAAGATTGTCTTACTCAACTCGTTGCTCAATTCGCATGCGCTCTTTATTGGTTTAATCCGCTTATGTGGCTAGCGATCCGTCAATTTCGAATTGAACGAGAAAAAGCGTGCGACGATCGCGTTCTAGAGACTGGAACAAAAGGATCTGATTACGCTGATCTTTTGTTGAAGTTTGCAAGTTCACTTCGCAGAACAAATCTTGAATCGTTTACTTCGATCGCTATGGCGCAACGTTCGCAGCTTGAAAATCGTCTTTTATCCATCCTTGATACTCATTCTCATCGACAAGCACTGCAACGAAAGGCGATTTTTGGAACTTTGGCTCTTGCACTTTGTATG
>CAZNSF010000402.1:0-7087 GCA_964575565.1 uncultured Verrucomicrobiota bacterium
TACCATCCACGGTTCCTGTGTTCCGTAGTTCTTTAATTGATTGAGCAATATCATCTTTAGTTCGCGAACATAGAAATACCTTTGCTCCTGCCTGAAGAGACGCTTGGACTGTAGCTCGACCAATTCCCATCGTGCCGCCTGTTATAATAACCGTCTTATCTTTTAGACATTCTGCCAGATTTTTCATAATTTTTACCTCGGCCTAAGCCAATGTAGCGAAAACCACGCTGATCCAAAGCAAGTTTTTCGAGAAAGTTCGATGGATCGAGTAAAAGTGGTATTCGCATGTTTTTTTGGATTTTTCCCCAATCTAATTCACGAAATTCTGGCCAGCCGGTTAATAACACAAGTGCATCGCACCCATTCGCTGCTTCCAGTGCCGATTGGCAAATGGTGTATTGCCTAAAATCTTTACTTTCAAGATAGTCAGCTTGGGGATCGAAAACCCGCAGGATAGCACCATCTTTCGAAAGATCTTTGGCAATTCGAAGGGGTAAACTTCTTCGTAAAGTGCTTGTACCAGGTTTGTAAGTTAAACCTAACAAGCCAATGCATTTTTTCTTTACTGTGCCTAAAGATGTTTTCAATATTTGATACACGCGATGATAACGTTGATGGTTCCATTCCCAAGTGTGTCCAAAAAGAGGAGCTATGTCTCCGGAAATGAGAGAGAGGTTCTCCAAAACTTTTAGATCTCGACCGAGGGTTCCGCCTGAAAAACCTAGTCCCGGTGAAAGGTAGGCCTTAGGTCCAATGCGAGGATCTTTTCGCATAACCTGGATAACCTGTAAGATATCTGCGCCGCTAATATCGCAAAGATCTGCAAGTTGATTGGCCAGAGAGATACTTAGCGCTAAATAACTATTAATGCCGTGTTTAATCATTTCCGCAGTCGGCAAATTGGTGCTAAAAATTTCTGCCTGCATGGGTTTGAATAATTCAGCAAGCCGCTGGAATGTACGTGAATTTTCTGTGCCGATGACAATATGCCCAGGTTGTAAATAACAGGATAAAGCTTCTCCAAGGCGCAGATTTTCGGGTGAATAAGCTATTTCTACGGTAGGTTTTTGTTTTTGAATTTGATTTCGAATTCGGCGTGAAGTGCCAACCGGTAATTGAGCGCTCAAAATAAGAATAGCCGAAGATGATAAATGCGGAATAAGCGATTCAATTGCGCGCTCGATAGTATCTAGTGAAGAACGGTCCTTATCATCAATAGGAGTATCGTAGGCCACAAAAACAAATGATGCGTTTTTAGCCATGGCAGGGTCTGTGCTAAATTGCAGTTGTTCTTTATGAAGATAAGTTTGAATCCATTTATTAAGATTCGGTTCAAGTAAAGGAGCTTTACCATTCTTTAAAGAACGGATAATTTGTTGATCTGGATCGATGCCGACAACAGAGTAGCCGAGTTTTGCCCAGCTAGCTACTAACGTACATCCTAAGTGCCATAGACCATAAACTGCTAGTTCTGGATTTTGATTCATGTCCATCGATCAGTAACGTTCTTTAAGGTCGAATGATTTATGAATGGAAATTTTTGAAGATGGAATACCGTGATCCGTTTCCATATGAAGGTGACTAGTCATATGAGCCATCACGTTAGCTCCTTCAAAATCAAGACCGTACCATAGCCGAGGTAAACCCGTTTTTTCCATAAATTGAGTGAGTTCGGCGTGATGGGTTGGCGCATAGAGAAGCAAAAAACCTCCTCCACCAGCACCAATGAGTTTACCGCCAAGCACCCCAAAACGTTTGCGAACAGTTTCATAAATTTCGTCAATTCCCGGAATAGAAACTTTTGGTGACAACGCCTTTTTATGTAGCCAATGCTGATGCAGCAGTTGGCCGTACTCATCAAAATTTGATTTACAAATAACTTCGAGCGAACGATATCCAAGCTCTTTAATATTCTTAAGGCTATCTACGAGCTTACTATAATTTGCGGATTTGTGTTCTCCTAACAAAGAAGATTGTTCGGAAAGAATATCCAGAGCGTTCCGTTGATGACCTGTATAATAAATTTGAGTATTAGCTATAAATGTCATGAGGTCGCCGGTTTTTAGGGTTACGCGTTCCACTGCTACACGACCTTCGCGATCGATCTTTAAGATAGACATTCCACCGAAGGCAGCCACGTATTGATCTTGTTTGCCAATGGGCTTTTTTAGAATCTCTAACTCGATATGGCATGCTTCTTCAGCAAGTTCTTGTAGGGAGCAAGGAGTTCGTCGATAAGCACGAATCGCGGTCAATAACCCAACTAAATAACTACTACTAGAGCCCATTCCTGTACCCGCTGGTAAATCTGCAAGAGAAGCAATTTCTATAGCAGAATGGATTCCATGTAGTTTGAGCGCTTCGCGAGCAAGTTCGTGGCGGATTTCTTCGACAGAATCTGCGATTTCGCTGATAGAGTACAAAAGTCTTACCTTCCGGTCAATAGGACGCGGATTGAGCATTACGTACATATATTTATCAATCGCCATGGCGAAAATAAACCCGCCATGCTCTCGATAAAAATTAGGAAGGTCCGTCCCTCCTCCTCCAAGGGTCACTCGAAATGGTGTGCGAGTTGCAATCATAGAAGTTAACCTAGTATGAGCGAATCATTTGTAAAAGGTGGTCATAAGCTGCTGGCGTATCAATTGCAAGAATCAAGCAACCTCCGGAGCAGTAGCAAGAACTAAAATCTCGTCTCTCGTAAAATGGAAAAGAAATTGCCCGACCATAGAAGAAAGTCCAAAAGTTCGAAGACAAGAAATAAACTTTTTGCCGGTATCCGAAAATGTTGTACCGCGGTCTAATGCCTCGATGGTTCGCAAACGACTCCACCGACAACTCCGATGAATATGAAAACTCTCTTTTTGAAGTAGAGTATCTAATGAATAACGCGAAAAATAAACAAGATGCTCTTGCGGCTTTATTTGAAACTGACGAGCAATCCAACTTTCTATATCGGGGGTAACAATCATGAGTGCGCCGCCGGGATACAGGAGTTTTTGTGCGTAACGAATGAGAAGCCAAGGCTCAAAAACATGTTCAATCACATCACCCATATGGATAGCATGAAAACGTTTCTGACAATGATTAACAAAGTCTGCATTAAAAAAGCCTCGGTGCGCTTTAAAGCCTTTTTCAGTAGCTTTTTGAGCTGCAAGAGGATTGGCTTCAATGCCTTCTGCCTCCCATCCACGCTCCTTTGCTGCTTCGAGAAAATGTCCTACGGAACATCCTACATCAAGAACGCTCCCTTTAATTCCAGCTTTCTCCAAGAGAGTTAAGCGCCGGTGAAAATTAAAAAGATCATCTTTTCGTGTAGCTTCGTAATACTGAACAGGTGAAGTCTGGTTCTCTTCATATTGTTTGGTAATAGTTTCCGTATGGTAATCTTCCGGCTGAAACATGGCAAAGGCACACTTGCCGCATCGCAAGAGTGTTTTGCCTTCATAAACTTTCCAGAAATTCATTTCGGAAGTCTCGCAGATCGGACAAAGCGATTTTTGATGGTCCATAAGAATGATCAAGACTCACATTTTTTGCCGCCCCGCTATTTTCGGTTTCGAGTGTGTCGGCGCTTGGATTGCTGACCTTTTCGAGCTATAGACGGCACTGTACGCTTTAACTTTCCTATTACCTCGTGTCGAATGAATTCAATCATACCTTGTAATCCATCCTGAATATTTACTCGTGGTTGCCACCCGAGACGTTGCGCAGCGGCGATATCGGCTAGGGTTACAAAAGCTTCGCCGGGCAAATCCGGTTTATAAATCGGTTGAATATGTGTGCCGAGAAGGGCTTGGACTTGCTGGAATACTTCCAAAACAGAATAGTTTTTACCGCTACCTAGATTAAAAGTCTTATTATCTGTACGGGAATCCATAAGACATAAAAGATGAAAATCGTTGATATCGTCAATATGAACAAAATCGCGCTTTTTTTCTCCAGTTCCATAAATGATGGGACATTTACCCTTTAGTAATTTGATGATAAACGCGCTCATTGCGGGTGGAATGGTCCGCCGATAATCTTGGCGCGGACCATAAACGCAAAAGTAACGAAGAGCAGTGGTTCGTAAACCAAAAAAGCGGCGATAGCCATCAGCCCAAATCATATCGCTCCACTTACTCAATGCATAAAAACTGGAAGGATGAACTTCACTTTCTGGAGTGGGATAAATTTGTGAATTTTCGTAAAGCGCCGATGACTCAGCGTAAATGACCTTAGGGAGACCATTTAACCGCGCCGCCTCTAAGACATTAATGAATCCCGTGATATTCATATCAGCAGCAGCAACAGGATCTCTTTGACAATCATCAATGCAATTTTTTGCTGCAAGATGAAATACAGCATCTATCCTGCGGAAAAGCGGCCGAATTTTTTGAGAACGTATATCTAGTTGGTGAAAAATAACATTCGATGGAACTTGTCCTCGAAGTCCATAAGTTAGATTATCAATGCCAATGACCGTGTGCCCTTCTTTAAGAAGGCGATCTGCCAGATTGCTACCGATAAAACCGGCAACCCCGGTAATCAAAATTCGCATATTAATTTTTCGAAGATAAGGCTTGTTTGGAAAATACTTTTATTGGTCTTTAAAGTTTAAGACCTGCAGCAGCCGCATCTCGATGAAACATTTTAACCGTATCAAGCGATAGCTGTTCGAGATCAGTGCCAATCATGGAAAACTTGGCCAAAATATCGTGCGGAACAGTAATAATATGACAACCTGCTTCTTCTGCTTGAAAAATATTTAATAATTCTCGACAGCTTGCCCAAAGTAGCTCTACGGAGGGATAAGACCCTAATAGTTTCGCCGCCTTGCGAACTGAAGGAATGGGGTCGATACCAGTATCTGCAATTCGACCCGCAAATAGGGAGATGATAGAAGATGCTTTTGGGGAAAGCGCAGCAAGCACAGATTCCACTTGGGAAATAGTAAGAACAGCAGTGATATTTAGCGGTACCCCATCAGCGGATAAACGACGTATCAAATTGTAGGAAGGTTCTCCGCGAGTATTTGTTACTGGAATTTTTACATAAACATTGGCTCCCCACTTTCGAATATGTTGAGCCTGCTGTTCCATTTCAATAAACTCATCGGCAAACACCTCGAAATTGATAGGTCGATCTGGGATTAATTGCAAAATTTCTCGGGCAAAGGTTTCGTAATCATTTAAACCGGCTTTACGCATGAGCGTAGGATTTGTCGTAAAGCCTCGGATATAAGGGCGCTTATAGAGATCAAGCATGCCGGCGCGATCCGCGCCATCGGCAAAAATCTTAATCTTTAAATTTTCAACATGCTTCATCGCTTTTAAGAAGAAATGAAATTCATTTTGGTATCGAGGCTAAAGCATTAACCAAAAGATGCCACACAATCGCTTGCCAGCCTTCTGCATGAGGAGTGATTCGATCTTGAGAAATAACCGGAATCAAAATAGTAACATCGGCTAATTGTTTTGCTTGTCCTCCATCTCGACTAACAACAGCAAGGATTGCGCTTTTGCATCGACGGGCGAATTTCATTGCTTCGACTAAATTGCGTGAAGTCTTGGCGCTACCGCCGCCTACTGAAAAAATCAAAAGAAGGTCGGAAGAGTTCAAATGCGATTCTACCAGCCAATGGTGAAATACTCCTTCCCAACCTTCGTCATTTATCCAAGCGGTCAATTCGGCGATGTTGTCTGTTGGTGCATAACTCTCAATGCCAGCAATTTTACGGAAGTCATTTACAGCATGGGAAGCATTAGCAGCGCTGCCTCCTACGCCTAAAATAAAAAGACGCCCACCACGCCTACGTAATCGTTGTAATTGTTTAATAGCAACCGCTAAACTCTGTTGGTCCATGCGATGAGCAATTTGCGTTGTTTCTTCAAGATAACGAGCAATGTAGCTAGTAGTATTCATGGTATGCGCTTTTTTAAAAAGGCTTGCTAACGATATCCAACTACAGAGAAAAGAGCAAAGCTTTTGGAGGATGCTGGGTAAAAGTTGCAAGCTTCTTTTGAACATGGTAGGGTAAAAGGTCCTTTAGCTTTTCCAAAATGATTCTTTCTACCGAACCATCAGAGTCGCATGGATCTCCGCAGAGCGAGGGAATGAGAATTTCCAGCTGGCGGCCTTCTTTTAATCCTTGGACTCCTAAGGGACCTCGTAGTCGCAAGAGAATGCCTAGTCTGGAAGAGTTTGTGGATCGTGCTTTTTGTTCATCCGGTGGCATTACAGATATTTTACTGGTGTTTCCTCCTACCACTGTAGCGGAAAGATACGGTAAAAATTCTGTAGGTGATGCTGGTGGTGATCTCCCACCGTTGGGGATCAGTTATATTGCTTCGTATTTAAGGGAACAAAAGTTTGGCGTAGGTCTTTTAGATTGCTGTGCTTTGAAAATGACGTTCGATGAGATCGGCGATGTCGTTGAGCAAAGGGATCCTAAGAGTATTGGTATATCAGCCACAACCTTTGCATTGCCAACCACAGTTAAACTTTCCAGATACCTTCACGAAAGATTCCCGAATAAACTTCTCTTTTTGGGCGGAGCACATGCCAATGCGGTGCCGTTGCATCCAATGGAAAATTACGATTGTTTTGATTTGATTGTCTATGGCGAAGGAGAAATTACTTGTCAGGCTATTCTACAAGAATTACGGCGTAAGGATTGGGACCGCAAAGCTTTTTTAAAAGATGATAAAATGTTGCGATCCATTGAAGGCATTGTTTTTCGTCAGGATGGGAAAATTATCAAAAATCCTCCTCGGCCCCTCATTATGGAACTGGATGATTTACCCATGCCGGCGCGAGATCTTTTACCAGTAGAAAAATATATTCCTCTCCCAAATCAATATAAACGCACGCCCATTGCTCATATGGTGGTGATTCGTGGCTGCCCCTATGTTTGTAGCTTCTGCGACCAAGCCTATACCAGAGCAAGGAGTACAAGCGCCAAACGCGCTGTAGAAGAAATTCAATTGCTCGTGGAGCACTATGGAGTGCGAGAGATATCTTTTTGGGATGATACCATGACTTATAACAAAAAATGGATGACGGAATTTTGTGAGCGTTTGATCGATGCTAAGCTCGATAT
>CAZNSF010000403.1:0-4894 GCA_964575565.1 uncultured Verrucomicrobiota bacterium
CGCAGCAAGCCGCAAGGTATTATTATGGAAAAACAAGATTCATTGCGCCGAAGCCAACCCGCCTCCGTCTCGCAAGAGCGCGACCACGGCGGGGTTCGTCCCTCGCCTTCATCCCCGCAGCAAACTGCGGAGCATTCGACGAAGGCGAATAAAAAAGTTGTTTGTGTCTGGAATTGTCCTTCTAAGCAAGAAGCTATCCATAAACTGTTAGTTCGTGCAAATCACGAACTTCAAATCATTTATCATGGTTCCATTGTACCGTCGCGTCCTCCAATAACTGTTTTGGAGGCCTTGAGCATATTGCCTAGTAATGTGAGATTACGTGTCATTGGTTATGAAACAGTGGGACATATAGGATATGAAAGCTACTTGCGAGAGAGCGCTATCCGCTTTGGGATTAATAATAGAGTTGAATTTTTTGGAGCGATGTCTCGAAAAAATCTTCTTGAATACTGCCGAAAATGTGATGTTGGTATAGCACTGATGCCAAAGGGTACAGATAACTTTAATGAACAATCAATGGTTGGGGCTTCAAACAAACCTTTTGAATACTTGGCCTGTGGTTTAGCTGTACTTGTTTCCGACTTGCGTGACTGGAATGAAATATATGTTCAATCTGGATATGGGTTGGCTTGTGATCCTACAAGCCCTCAAAGTATTGCTGCTGCTTTACGTTGGTTTTTAGAACATCCGATTGAAAGGCAGGAAATGGGAGAACGAGGAAGGCAAAGGATCCTTAGCGAATGGAATTACGAAAAGCAATTCGAGCAAGTAATGCAGGAATTAAAAAAATCTTAAGCACAGTACGTTTTAAAAGAAAATCGGTAGAATGTTGGATAATAACTAAGAAAATTCGCACAACAAAACTAGTAAATATGCTTGAGTAGATAATCATTGCGATGAGAAATACTATTCTAAAACGCCTTCTCAAAGTATTGTACTTTCGACCTAATTCAGTACACCGTATTTGCTTTGGTCCATTGCGCGGTATGTTTTTTAAAGTCAGCGATGTCACGGGATTATCTCCGTGGTATTCAGGCTCTGAACGCTGCCATCAAAGAACCTTTAAAAAACTTTTAAAGAAAGGTGATGTTATTTTAGATATTGGAGCCAACTGGGGAATCCATAGCCTTTATTTTTCTAGATTAGTGGGCAGTGAAGGAAAAGTGATAGCAATTGAACCTTATCCCTTGGCTTTTGCTGAACTCAAATGGCACTTGGCAAAAAACCGCTGTTTAAATACACATATTCTGCAATTTGCTATGAGTGATTCTGATGGGCAAGGATGGTTTTTACCTGCTGCAAACGCTGCTGAAGGCCGTTTAGCCTTTCCTTCCATTGATGAATTACCGCTTACAGCCATTCCTATTACCACACGTACCGTGGATAGCATTGTTGATAGCCTTGGACTTAAAAAGTTAGTGCTTTTCAAGGTTGATGTAGAGGGTCATGAAGTAAGAGTGCTAACTGGCGCAGAAAAAGCCACAAATAGGTTCCGACCCTATATAGTGATTGATTTGCATACGCCAGCGGCAGATCAAGCTGTAGCTGAATGGCTAATAAAACATCACTATCGCTTGGAGCGTCTTTTCGGACCACCTATTTTTCGTACGGATGTAGGTTGGCCCTCCATAAATGGTGTATGGGGTTCCATCCTGGCAATACCACTTCCTCTTTCTACTACATGATAACAGACAAAAGAAAAGGTTTGTTAGTCGTTGAAACCCATCCCATCCAGTACCACGCCCCGATTTATCGCATGTTACAACAACGTTTTGACATTCCGGTGACGGCAATCTACGGCTCTGACTTTAGTATTGCTGGATATCGTGATAGAGAATTCGCTACGACTTTTGCTTGGGATACTGATTTAATTTCAGGATACACTACTTTCTTCTTATCGAAAGTCGCAGAAGGTGGTGCCCCATCAGATCGTGAAGTGCACACAAAAGACTTCCGGAGAATCCTTCAGCAAACAGAACCTAAAGTCATACTCTTGACTGGTTATAGTCCTCGTTTTTATCAAATCGTCTTCTGGTACAGTTGGCGTAGTGGCTATCCCCTTATTTTTCGAGCAGAAACCACTGACTATGCACACGAACGCTGTAAGCTAAAGAGTCGAGCACGAGATATTTTTTTAAGGTGGTTTTACAAACAATACCGCCATCTACTTTTTGTAGGCCAACTTTCAAAACAGCATTATCAACGGTTACAATGTTCTAACTCAAAACTTACTTTCTCGCCTTACTGCGTAAACACAAGCGTGTTTCGAGTCAGCGAAGCTGACCGAGATTGCTTGCGCGGACCGACACGACAAAACCTGGAGATATCAAACTCGCGATTAGTTATCTTATTTTCTGGAAAACTTGTTGCCCGCAAGGCGCCTGATCTAATTTTACAAGCAGTAAAGGCTCTTCCAGATCATCTTCGGAACCGAATCGTGGTGGTTTTTCTTGGCAGCGGCCAAATGTCAGAATCTTTAAGAAAACTTGCTCAAACCCCACCGGTTGTAGAGGTGCGTTTTGTTGGATTTCAAAACCAAAAGGCTCTAAGCTGTTATTACCATGCCGCAGATTTGTTGGTGCTTCCCAGTTATACCGGAGAAACATGGGGATTGGTTGTCAATGAAGCCTTACATCATGGTCTTTTTTGTGTGGTGTCGAATAAAGTTGGATGTGCACCTGATTTGATTGAACCAGGTGTGACAGGTGAAATTTTTATAGCAGGTTCCGTCATAGATCTAGTTTCTGTCCTAAAAAAAGCAATAGAAGAAGCAGGGGGCATCCAAACAAGAGAGAAGTGCAGGCAAAAAGTCGAACCGTTTTCAATAGAAAACGCCGCAAAGGGTATTGCAGATGCTTATTATACTACCCTTACTCAAGGAAAGGAATAAGTAGAAACCACGATGAACGAATTTTTGAGTGCTTCTCACAAGCGGATATTAGTTGTTGGAAATTTTGCCCCTACTCATATTGGCGCACATTTAGGAGAAGCAGCTCAAAAAATAGGATTAACTGTGCAAAGATACGATAGTACTGTTGCTTATACTGCTCCATGGATTATTAAGAAATTCAATTGGTGGTTTTGTGGCCACCGGCCGGCAGATCTACAATCCTTTAGCAACAAAGTTGTCCAAGCATGTAAAGAATTCCATCCATCTTGGGTGTTGAGCACTGGCTTAGCTCCTTTAGAAGAGCGAGCACTGATGGCTATAGGCAAGTTAGGCATCCACCGATTAAATTATTTAACAGACGATCCTTGGAATCCTTCGCATCATGCAGATTGGTTTATACGAGCATTGCCATCTTATGACATCATCTTTTCTGTGAGGCATGCAAATTTGGAGGATCTTCGTTCTATAGGCTGTAAAAAAGTGTTTTATCTTCCATTCGCTTATCAACCAGAAATTCACTTTCCAGAAGAACCATCTTCTCTAGAAGAAAAAAACCATTTTGTTTCCGATGTTGTTTTTGCTGGTGGCGGCGATGTTGATCGGGTGCCGTATATTACAGCGTTGTTACATGCGGGTGTAAAAGTAGCGCTTTATGGCACCTATTGGGACCGCTTTCGTCAAACACGAGACTATGCCCGTGGGCAAGCCGACGCATCTACCTTGCGTAAAGCCGTTAGTTGTAGCAAAGTCGCGTTATGTTTGGTGCGACGCGCCAATCGAGATGGGAATTCCATGCGCAGCTTCGAATTACCTGCAATTGGAGCCTGTATGTTGGTTGAAGATACTTTAGAACACCGGGAAATTTTTGGGAGCGACCGTGAATGTGTTGTTTATTTTAATAGCATTGAACAAATAGTTGAACAATTGAAGTGGCTTTTAAAGAATGATGATGAACGCGTCCGTTTAAAAAAGGCTGTCTACGAAAAAATCACCCACGGACAACATACTTATAGGGATCGACTCCTTAGCATACTCAAAACGGTCGATAAAAATGAGATCGCTTAAAATTGCAATCGTAGTCCATGGGCGTTTCCATGCGTTTGATCTTGCAAGAGAACTTTTGAAGCGCGGCCATTCTGTTACGTTATTTACCAATTATCCTAAATGGATAACGTGTCGCTTTGGAATTCCTAATACTCATGTGCAAAATTTTTTACTGCATGCGTTTATCAGCCGAATCGCTGCTATATTAAAAATAAATAGATTTTACTTTTTTTCTGAAAGATATTTGCATTCCCTATTCGGGCGTTGGGCATGTAAACAGCTACAAAAAGAAACATGGGATATCATCCATATTTGGAGTGGGATTGCCGAAGAAACCCTCCAAGCCTTTGCAAATCAACATGCATTGACTTCCCTTATGCGAGGATCCGCTCATATCCGAGTTCAAGCAAAATTACTCCAAGAAGAGGAGCAAAGAACAGGGATAAAGCAGGATCAACCAGGTAAATGGATGATTGCTCGAGAAGAACGCGAATATGAGTTGGTAGATATGATTACCGTATTGTCTTCTTTTGCATATCAAACCTTCATTAGCGAAAAGGTTGAAGCTGAGAAAATCCAAATACTACCCCTTGGAGCAAGGCTAGACCATTTCCGTCCCTTACAAGAAACCATAGAAGCACGATGCTGCCGAATCTTAAGAGGAGATCCTCTGCGGATCTTATATGTGGGAACACTTTCTTTCCGGAAAGGCATCTGGGATCTATCAACCATTATCAAAAGTTTAAATAACAAAGATTTCCTTTTCCAACTTGTTGGATCGCAAACAAACGAAGCAGCAACTGCACTAACAGAATTAAAAGGTCGAGCGATATTAACCAATAGGAAAAATGAAAAAGAATTGCCTTCTATCTATGACTGGGGGGATTTATTTATTTTTCCAACTATTGAAGATGGTTACGCTGTAGTTTTGGCACAAGCTGCCGCTTCGGGACTACC
>CAZNSF010000404.1:0-14581 GCA_964575565.1 uncultured Verrucomicrobiota bacterium
TATTTCATGTAGTAGAGAATTGGAACAGTTTTAATTTGTTTCCAGATAATATAGTAGAGCATATGGATAAGGCCCAAATTGAATCCTGGATCTTCAGGTTGCCATTTCCTTAAGGGCGTCTTTCCGAACTGTTGGTGTACAGACTTTAGGTAGGTTCCATCCAAATAATTCCATTTAAGCGGCATAATCCCTTCAGTGCGAAATGATTGGCCAATTAAAATATATGGAATGTTTTCTTTTGCAGCTACTCCATAAAGGGCAGTAGCGATTCCAATATCGGTGCCTTCTTCCAGATCGGGAGTAGAAGCTTCCAAAAAAGCCAATTTTAAATCTTTAGATTCTCTCCAGTCCGATGAAATGGTAATAAGAGGAATATCAAGAGCTTTAGTTGCTTTTCGGATATTATCGCCAGCTACAGGGTTACCAAATCCATCGTTGAAATGAACGGCAAGTGGCCGAAGGTTTAACTTTTTAACCACATGCAATGTATAAATGCTATCTCGTCCTCCGCTAACACCACAAACACAATCGTATTTGCGGCCAATGCCAGCACGTTTTATTTTTTTAACGAGTTGTCGAATTTTTTGTTCAGAGCTACTATTGAGAGGATATTGTAATTCGAGTTTATCGTGGAGTTTGCAAAAATTACATTCACCCGTTTCATCAAATTTAATGTCCGGCACAGTTGTATCCATAATGCAACGCTTGCATATTTTATAATCAACATTCATTTATTTAAATAAGCCGGTCGATATGATAATTCACCAAATGGATAGCCTTTCTTTTTTAACATTTCACTAATAGCTGTCCCTCGTGCTTTCCGTTCAGTTAATTTCACATTAGCAATAACTAATTCGCCTGAAAACTCGTTATAAGATCCCTTAGCTACAATGCCATTCCTATCTACTACAAGAGAGCAGCCGACACTTTTCTTTCCCTCATAAGCGCCTCCAACAATTACGCCAACGCTTGTAGCGCTTACGGTGACTAGGTCGTATAGTTCGGCTAAAATGCTGAAAGGTTTTAACCACTTATCCTGGTAAGGATTATCTTTTTCTGTTTCTGAATATTCAACGGTCCAGGCACTAGGAATGAGAATAATTTGAGCTCCCATTCGCCCCAAGGTATGCCCAATAGCTAAAGAATCGATGTAGTTATCAGCACAAATATTTACTCCCATTGTGCCAAGCGGGGTTTGAACAACAGATAAAGAAGTTCCCAGAGAATAAATATCATGCCCGATTACTAATTCGTTAATCTTACGATATTTTAAAATAATTTCCCCATCCGAATTAATTAAGATAGCAGTATTAAAAATCTCTTTCCCATCTTTTTCGGTAAGACCTGCGCAAATATAAATGTGGTTTTGTTTTGCAAGAATGCAAAGACGGTTACTTCTCAAGCCTGGTATGGGTTCAGCTTCTGTTCTTGCGCTGGGATGTATCCACCCTAGATCAAGACATTCGGGTAGGACAATGATCTCACAGCGTTTCTTTGCCGCTTGTTCAATAAGCTCACCAGCGCGTTCGAGATTTCGAGCAGGCTCTCCTCCTTCAACAAGTAATTGGCCAACGCCTACTTTAAGCTCTCTAGGATTCATTGCTCGCGAACAAAAGAAAAGAACTAACTAATAGTAAAAGAGCCCCAGCTATTTTCTTTGCGTTTAATAATTCACCTAAAAACAGAGCGGAAAAAAGAAAGATTAAAAGCAGATGTATACTTACATTCACTGGATAAGCTGCTGATAAATTTAATCGCGAAAGCCCAGAAAACCAGAGAAAGGGAGCCAACGCAAAGGTAATGACTGCGCTCATCAATAAAGGCGACCCTAAAATCTTGCCAATAAAAGCCATGATAAGATTCAATGAGCTTAAATGGCCCATAGAAAACTCATTCAATTTTAATTTTACAATAAATGCGGCGTATGAATCGCACATGGCGGATAAAATGACTAATCCCCAACTAAGCATAAATGTTTTCAGCATATAAGCGCTCGCTTTCTTTAGTTAATTTTGTTTATAGGTCTGCTTTTCGATGAAATACAAAGGTCGTTTGCGAGTTTCATCTAAATTTCTCCACAGATATTCACCAATAATACCTGTAATCATCATTTGAAAACCACTTAAAACTAGAATTAGAATGATTGTTTCTGACCATCCTGGAGGAGGATTGCCCGTGTAGGCGTTAATAATAATAAACCCAGCGTAAATAAATCCGATCAACGCAATCACAAGGCCAAGCAAGGAGATTAGTCTTAATGGAAGCCCAGAAAAGCCAGCGATCCAATCCATTGCAAGTCGCATACGTGTTCGAAAGCTCCATTTTGAATTTCCTTGAGCTCTTAGTCTTCGATTATATTCAACAAAGCCTTGTTGAAAACCTACCCAGCTAATTAAACCAAAGAGAGATGTATTTCGTTCATGGCACTCCAGTAAAGAGCGAACCACTTTTTTATCAAGGAGGAAAAAATTTGCACTCGATATATCAATCTGGTGTAGGCTTTTATCAGTCAACAGTTTTAGAAGAAAATAAAAACTTAAAGCCATCAATCTGTAACTTAAAGGCTCTTCTTGTCGCTGTCTGCAAATACCCCAGATTGTATGACTTCCTTCCTGCCATTTTTTAAGCATTTCCTTAAGTACGCCAGGGTCATCCTGGCAATCAGCAGCCATACATAAAACAGCATCTCCTAAAGCGTGGCTTAGGCCTGCTCTAAGTGCAATATGACTTCCACTTCTTCGGCTTAACCGAACACAATGAATTTGAGAATCTGGCAATGCTTGAACAATATCAAATGTTCCATCCGATGAACAATCATCCACAACAATGATTTCCCACTCTTGAATTAAAGAGATATCTGTAATGGATGCCTTAATCTCTTTAATCGCAGTGCTGATGTTATCAGCCTCATTATAAGCGGGAATAACAACGGATAGCTTCATTATTTAATCAGAATAAGACGAAAAATTGCTTTTAAAAGTAACTCAAAAAATCATTTCTACTTCTATGAAATATTTAAGGCAATCATCATAGAGATTAGGTCATTGATTTACAAGACGATAGCTCTCAGGTGTTCCGATATCAATAAGAGGTACTTTAATTTCTAGGCCAAGGAGTTTTGGGATAAGATTTGGAATAAAATCATGGGCAATATCGGAAGGTATATTTGTGGGTAAAAAATGAAGGACTTCCTTTGTAAAAAGATAAATCCCGGCATTTGCTAGATTGGACAAAGGTTTTTTAGGCTTTTCTGTAAATGATTGAACCCAATCTTGATGATCAAGGGTCACAATACCGGATCGAGAAGGCTCTTCAGTGCGATGTAATGCCATCACGCCAAAGGGCTTCTCGAACTTTCGAGAAAAAAACAATTTCACAAGCAGGGATAAATCAAAGCTTGTCCAATTATCAGCATAGCACACTAAAAAAAAGTCTTCTCGGCCGATGAAACTACGATTTGCATAAAGTGTACCAGCACTACCCAAAAGTTGAGGCTCATAGCTTAATAAAACCGTTGGGGGACCTTTTCGGTGTGATATAAAATCCTCAACTTGGACATGTAAATGGTGTGTGTTAACAAGAACCTGTTCAACACCGTATTGGACAAGATGCCGAAGCCATATCTCGAGGATTGGTTTCCCTTGTACAGGGAGAAGGCATTTAGGTGTTTTATCGGTTAGTGGCCGTAAGCGAGTTCCCTGGCCAGCGGCTAACAAAAACGCTTTCATTAAAAATAGCTTTTAGAGAGTAGTTTGCTCGATTTTATTCGGATGGTTTATTTTTTGATTTCCCATAGTCTCCCATCAGTTGTCTCTCGGAATGAAATTTCTTTTAGAAAAGTATTATTTTCTAAGTTTCCCAAATGAACAAATGAAAGAGTTTGATTTGGAATATACAAATAATCTAGACGATAGACTTTTAAAATGGCAGCAAGAATTTCTTCTGAATTTTTATTTGATAGTGTCTGATAGTATTTTTCGTACACGGATTGTAATTCTGGTGTAAAATAAGCCACAAAGCCATCGTACTCTTTCAGTTTTACAGGCAATTGAATTCCTCGCAGTTTAAGTTCTCCAGAGTTTTTGTAAGGATGGAAAAGGTAGGTATTATGTCCTATACATTGTTCCAACACGCCTGCCCAAAATTGGGTTTGCGTATCCTGTTTTGTAATCCACTGTTGAGTATTTGAAATTCCCTGGTCAGAGAATAGAGGTTTTAAATCTTCAATAGTTCCTGTTAATAATAATTTAGATAAAAGAAAACGTTGAAGTAATTCAGTGGTTGGAGCTGAACAGGTATAAGTGGCGGCTGCAGGGTTTGGAGAAAATGTCCATACATTTGCAAAAGCTTGGATTTCTATTCCTCTGCCGAGGGTTAGAGCGACAGAATCTTTATTTGCACTAGCTTTTAATCTTTTGTAAATATAACGACGTTCTTCCGTGATTACTAAGTGAGGAAATTGTGAGCGAAGGTAAGGAACGGCGCCGATTTGTTGGGTTAATATCAAGATCCACAGAATAACGAGCCATTTTCTCGATAGAAAAATAGCAGGATATATTTTTGATATTTGCAGCCAAATGAAATGGGCAATCAAAAGAAAGAACCATGGGAAAATGCTAAAGACCATTAGATAAGCAAAGCCAGCTAAGGTAACACCTCCCTCAAAAGCTGTTTTAAAATGAACAAGTAGACTGCTGATTGCTAGTGAGCATAGCCAAAGAACTATGAAAGGTTTTTCTTCTTCTGCTTTTTCTGGAATATGTTTGCAGAATATAATTTGCCGATAAGCCACTGCTAAAAAGGCAAGTAAAACCCCACACCCTAACGTATATTTAAAATAGTGATAGGTCGTCTTTACCTGTAAATTTCCGCGAATGATTTGGTCGAAGTAGGCTGTATGATGGAGTTTTTGATAATGGATATAATCAAAAATAAAAGGAAAGCTCATGATCGCAGCGGCCGATAATAAGAGGAGCAAAGAAATAACGGCCTTTTTATCTCTTTGTAGTGCTTTGATGCAGATAAAGATAGCAATTGCTCCAAGTAAGACCATCCAATCAAACGGTCTTCCGTAAGCCGTAAGAGCTACTAAAGCCGAAATTAAAATGAATTTCCACCACTTAGAAGCACGAAATATCCAGGTTATCGCCCAGGCTGACAGATTATAAAAAGCCATCGCTGTAACTGTTGGATAGAGACGTATGTGTTCTGTTGGCCAAAAACTATAGGCGCTAAAATTCGTTTTGAATCCCAATAGTTGATAAGCAAAATTTACTACAAAGAACGTTTGTATCCCGGCGATAAAAAACGCGTAATGCCGCGATTGGCCTAGGTCAACGCAAAAGCGAAAAATAGAGTAGAACCATAATCCAGATAGGAATAGCGAAAGGAGTAAGAGAAGAGAGTTGCCGCCAAATTTATAAATGATACCATAAAGAAAAATCCAGAAATGATAAAAAGAGAACAGAGATGAATCATCGTAACGATGTTCCCAAAGGAATGGATCTCCTGTGTGGAACCCTGCTGAGGCCTTTTGAATGAGAACAGTATAAAGCAAGTTATCGTTCGACGTTTCCGGTAAAAACATGGGAGAATCAGGATGGAAATAAGAATCCAGGACTATACTTACTCCAAGTAGACAAGCGGTGCCCCAGCATAATAAAGCCCATTTATCAATATGAATTATCTTAATAAGATGCGATAAGGGATTCATTTACTTTAAAAATGTTTTTAAACGAGTGTAAGCTCGACAGAAACGGAACTTTAATTTAATGGAAAAACTATGAGAATTTTGGGAATTCATTCAGGGCATGGCTGTGGGGTGGCTTTGATGGAAAATGGCCGTTGTGTCTATGCTTCCTCTGAAGAACGTTTCGCAAGAAAAAAGATTTTATATGGTTTTCCAAAGTTAGCTCTTCAAGATTGTTTAAATTTTTTACAACTGAAACCCCAGGATATTGACCGGGTAGCCCTTTCTCTTTTCAATCCTGTAGGGGAATGGGGCTCTTTTGCCAAGGCAAGAATAACTAGGGCGCGTTATGCGGGCTGGAGTAGTCTTGCTTTATTCGAATACCCAAATGAGGGGAAACCATTCTATACAGCCGGCTTGAAAGCTATTGTTTTCAATTTACTTGCTTTTACAGGAGTTCCGACTTTTCTAAGTTACTTTTTACCAAGTTGGTGGGCAATTAAGAATATCTTCGGCTGGAACAAGCCTATCGACTTTGTAGGGCATCACGAGTCCCACGCCTTGGGTGCGGCTTACTTTTGCGGGAATGCTTCGCCTTTCTCTGTGGTTTCGGAGGGCTATGATGGAGAAGCTTCCCTGAAGTATGATTTATTCGATTCAAAGCTTTGTCCTCGGCGATTAACTACTACTTATATGCCTCATTCTCCTGGAGAATTCTACAATTGCCCAACTTTTATTCTGGGATACAATATTCACAAGCATTGTGGTAAAATTACCGGATTAGCAGCATACGGAAATCCTAATCATTTAATAGAGAAGGTTCGTTCGTTGATGTGGGAGGAAAATGGCGAAATTCGTATTTCGCCAAAAGTGAATACTCTTTGTGTGGAATATGCCGCTCAAGAGCGTTTGCCTGAATATTTTTCTGGAGAGAAAGCAGAAGATATTGCTGCTGCGTTTCAAAAAGTTTTAGAGGAAGTTCAGATGGCTTCCTTTGAAAGGAATCTTTTAAAAGGTCAGCGAGATTCTTTGCATGTGGTTCTTTCAGGAGGGACATTTGCTAATGTAAGACTAAACCAATGTTTTTTAAATCATCAGCGAGTGGAATCTATTTTTGTGATGCCTCCAATGAGCGATGAAGGCCAACCCGTTGGAGCCGCTATTTGTTCTCTTCAGCAACATGCGCCAGAAGATTGGCGACCTTATCGATTAGAAGATGTCTATTGGGGCCCTGACTTTACCGAACAGGAAATAGAACAAGCTATTCAACAGAATCGACTTAGTTATCGACGGAGCAATTCTGTGGAAGCCGAAATAGCATGTCTTTTGAACGAAGGTAAGGTAGTCGCTCGTTTTCATGGTCGCATGGAGTTTGGTCCTAGAGCTCTTGGTAATCGTTCCATTCTTGCAAGACCTACGGATCCTTCTGTTAATGATTGGCTGAATAAAAGGTTAAAGAGAACAGAATTCATGCCATTTGCACCTTCTGTGTTGGATTACGCCGTAGAGCGCCTTTTTTGTGGTAACTATCACAAGGGATTATTTGCGGCAGAGTTTATGACGACGACGTTTGATTGTAGCGAATGGATGAAAAAGCATTGTCCAGCTGTGGTCCATGTGGATGGCACGGCGCGTCCTCAGATTGTGACTAAAAAATCGAACCCATCCTTTTACCAAATTCTTGTAGAATACGAAAAACTTAGTGGCCTTCCTTTGGTTGTTAATACAAGCTTCAACATGCATGAAGAGCCTATTGTGTGTACGCCTGAAGATGCAATACGCGCATTTCTTCAGGGTCATTTAGATGTGCTTGCCATAGGGCCCTTTATTATACAGCAAAGACATGAATTGCTCGACTAGAGATTGGCATCTTACCACGCAGTATAATAGTATTTAATAAAAAATATTACGTGCGATGATTATTACTCAAACTCCACTTAGAATTAGTCTTGCAGGCGGGGGAACAGATTTTCCTGAATACTATAAGAAGTACGAGGGCGAAGTTGTTGGATTTACGATCGATAAATATCTTTTCGTATGGTTGAAAGAACGGTTTGATCATAAAATCATTGTAAACTGGAATCAGAAAGAGGTTGTTGATGAAATTTCAAAGATTGAACATGAACTTGTGCGTGAAACAGCTCGTATGGCTGGGCTAAGAAACGGTTTTGAAATTATCACGACAGCGGATATTCCTTCAGAAGGGTCTGGGCTTGGCTCATCCAGCGCTCTTACCGTATGTTTGCTCAATGCAATTTTTCAGTATCAGGGCATCCAACTTGCAACTGAAGAACTGGCTAGGCGCGCTTGCCAAATCGAAATTGAAATTTTAAAAAAACCTATTGGTCGACAAGATCAGTATCTTTCAGCATTTGGGGGAATACAGCATCTTCGATTTAGTTCAGGAGATAAAGTGAGATCCGAAGCTGTTCAGGTCAGCACAGATATTCTTCGTAAATTAAATCAAAATCTAATTTTATTTTACACAGGCATTACTCGTAAGGCATCGGATATCTTAGCGACCCAGATGAAACGGATCCATCATTCGATTTCTCTGTATCACGAAATAAAAAAACTTGTTCCAAGCATGGTCAGGGCATTAAAAAATAATAAAATAGATGATGTTGGGCCTATCCTTCATGAAGGATGGGAGATTAAAAAACGCCTTTCTTCAGCCGCTAGTCTTCCGCAAATTGATAAAATGTACAAAGAAGCATTGAAAGCAGGCGCTATGGGTGGAAAGCTTTGTGGGGCGGGAGGAGGAGGGTTTCTTCTAATTTATTGTCCCATAACAGCCCAGGAAGAATTAAGACATCGAATGAAAGCATATGCTGAAATGCCTTTTCAAATCGAACAGGATGGGAGTAAGGCCATTTTTAATGCACGGCGACCAACGTGGAAGATGGTCCTCTAAAATCTACTATGTTTTCTATTTATAGTGATACTAAATTAATCTAGAGATTTTCCAAAATGTACGATCTTAAAAATTCAGTTGTTTTAGTCACCGGTGGTGCAGGCACTATTGGGTCGCATGTAGTGGATGCAATTATCACAGAAGGCGCCCGTAAGGTTATAGTATATGATAATATGGCAGAGGGACATCATGCAAATCTGCAAGAGGCTATGAGGCAAACAAAAACAGAACTGAAGTTTGTTTCAGCAGACATTCGTTCTCGTGAAGATTTAGATGAAGCAATGGAGGGGGTGGATTATGTTTTTCATGAAGCTTCGGTATTGCTTTTGGAAAGCATGAAAAAACCTCAAAAAGCGATCGATGTAAATATCCAGGGTACTTTTAATGTATTTCAGGCTGCTCTTAAAGCAGGTGTAAAAAAAGTGGTGTGGGCTTCTAGTGCATCTGTCTTTGGAGAGCCATTACGTCTTCCTGTGGATGAAGACCATCCTTTTAATAATAAAACCTTTTATGGTGCAACCAAAGTTGCTTGCGAAATGATTGCCACTAGCTTGAATTTTACTTGTGGTCTAAAACACGTCGGATTGCGTTACTATAATGTTTATGGACCTCGCCAAGGCATTAAAGGCGCTTATGCTCAAATTTTACCGCGTTGGTGCGATCAAATTAATCGAGGCGAGCCTATTGTTATTTATGAGGATGGCAGCCAGAGTATGGATATGATTTTTGTTAAAGATATAGCAGAAGCAAATATTTGCGCGCTTAAAAGTAATTGTACAAACGACTTTTTTAATATTGGCTCTGGAGTAGAAACAACGGTTAAACAGCTTGCACATATTCTTTTAGAAATCACTGGTACCTCCACATCACCTATTTACAAACCGCATGATATCAATCTTGTAAAGCGACGACGATGTTCTACAAAACAGGCACAGGAAAAGATTGGATTTGTCGTTAAAACTTCCGTACGGGAAGGCGTGAAACAATATTGGCAATGGAGACAGCATGAATACCATCAACGACCACTCGCCACAAGTTAGTATTATTATTCCTGTCTATAATGAGGAGGGAAATTTGAGGCTGCTTTGGCAGAGGCTGCAGCCCGTTGTTGTAAAGCTAGGCTTGCCATCAGAAATAATTTTTGTTGATGATGGAAGTCAAGATCGGTCCTTTCAAATTCTTTCTGAAATTAAAAGCACCCATCCAGAAATTTGTGTAATTCGTTTACGAAGAAATTATGGACAACACCCAGCTACCATCGCTGGCTTTGAACATGCCAAAGGACGTTGGATCTTGACACTTGATGCGGACTTACAAAACGATCCCAAGGATCTCCATGCTATTTTAGGAAAACTCCAGGAGGGTTACGATGTGGTCTCTGGAGTGAGGGCCGATCGCAAAGACGCTTTTCTCCGTCGGAAACTGCCATCAAAGATTGTAAACCGATTTATTGCCAAGCGTACCGGTTTTATTCAAACCGACACCGGTTGTTTTCTAAAGGGATATACATCGAAGGCTGCTCAAGAAATTGCTGAATTTACTGATATCGGTGGTTTTATTACGGCAACGATTAGTGTGCTTGGTTTTAAATACACAGAAGTATCTGTTGAACATGCAGAACGTAGCCATGGTAAAAGTCGTTATGGAATTTTAATTCAGCTCGACCAATTTATGAGCCTTTTTACAGGTTATGCACGAAAGCCATTCCAGATTATCGAGCTTATAGGCCTTTTATTCCTAATAATAGGAGTAGTCGTATTCGTTATATCAGTGATGGGCTACTTTTCTCCCCGTAGTATTCATGCCTTATTGAGTATTATTTTGACTGTGCTCGGCTTGATTCTTGGAAGTATCGGTATTGTAGGGGAGTATGTTGTAAGGGTTTTTAAACTTTCACGACGTTCACCTCGTTATTTGATTACTGAGATTCTAAGGTAAACGTCTATGGCGGCGCCCAAAGTCCAATGGTGCAATGAAAAGAAAAAAGCAGGGCTTATTTTTCGTCATCGTCTTCTTCAAGTAATAGGTGGAACTATTTCTGATAACCGAACTTTTTACGAAGTCCATAACATGGATTTAACTCATCACAAACAATTACTTCTTGGAGGTAAGCTAGTTGCTAACATTCAAAAATTAAAATGGGAAAGCAATCTCTTCCAAAAAACTTGTTGGAATGCCTGCTTTGCTATTCGCTCCCGTACTGATCAAATATCTGTTATAAGTCGGGCGATGAATCAAACGGGAATTATCTGGGCGCGTATTGCTTCCATTCATCGACATTTGATAAGCACACTTCGCAAAGAGCGTTTTAAGCCCATTCTTGAAATGGTCAACTTAGAATTACCCTTAACAATCAAGTTTATAAAGACTTTACGAGTAGAACATGCCATACGCAATGCTAGCCTCAAGGATGCTACAGAGCTCGGTTCTCTTGCGCGGAAGATGTTTTTCTTTGATCGTTTTCATCTAGATCCTTGCATTCCATCACATCTTGCAAATGAAGCCCATGTGCAATGGATAAAGAATTCCGTTCGAAAAAAGGTTGCTGACGAAACTTTGGTAGCAATGGATAATGGAAAGATTGCCGGGTTTCATGCTTTAAAATGGGCTGATACTCCTAAGGGAAAAGTTGGGATTACAGTTTTAATCGGTGTTGCTCGTGAATTTGCTGGGAAAGGAATTGGCAGATCATTGCTTGCTGCTGGCTTAACACTTCTTTGGCAAAAAGGAGCTCGTCATGCATGGGTTAGAACAGAAGCTAAAAATACAGCTGCTAACAGTCTTTATAACAGCTTTGGCTTTCAAGGAAAAAATCGATTTTGGTATTTACGTAAGGTCAATTCATGAAGATAGCTTTTTATAAACATAATATTGATGAAGCCGAAATTGCTTCGGTAATTTCTGTATTAAAATCACCGACACATACGGCAGGGCCGGTGACTCAAAAATTTGAGCAAGAGTTTGCTGCCTATCTTGCTTGTAAAAATGCTGTGGGTGTAACCAGTTGGACAATGGGTGCATTCCTTTGCTTGCATGCGCTTCGTATCGGCCCTGGAGATGAGGTGATCGTTCCTCCGCTTACATTTATTTCAACTGCGAATATCGTGTGTCATGTAGGAGCTACGCCCATATTTGTAGATGTCGAACCAGACACTGGTTTGATCGATATAGAAGCTATTCGACGAGCAATCACCCCTCGTACACGAGCTATCATTCCTGTGCACATGTATGGTGCCATGTGTGATATGAAAGCTCTCAAAGAACTTGCTGACCAACATCATCTTTTCGTTCTTGAGGATGCAGCGCACTGCATCGAGGGCCAGCGTGATGGAATTGGTCCTGGCCAGCTTAGTAAAGCCGTATGCTTTAGTTTTTACGCTACTAAAAATTTAGCTTGTGGAGATGGAGGCGCTGTTGTTTCTAATGACGAAGCTCTTTCAGCTGAAATTGCGAGATTGCGATTTCACAATATGTCGCGTGGATCAGAAGAACGTTATACTGGGATCTATCGCCATTACGATATGGAAGAAGTTGGGTACAAGTGTAACCTAACAGATATTCAAGCCGCTTTGCTATTGCCACAGTTGCCACGCCTAAATGAATATCTAAGCAGAAAAGAAAAAATCGCGCAGCGATACGAGGAAGGTTTACGAAATATAGACGGTGTGGATCTAATAGCTACACCTCCAAAAACAAAACATGCCCGGCATTTATTTACCTTTCTTGCTCCTGAAGGAAAGCGTGACCATTGTTTAGAAAAACTTCAGCAAAAAGGGATTGGTGTGGCTGTTCATTTCAATGCTGTTCATTTGATGAGTTATTACCGCCGTACTTACCGTTTTAAGGAGGGAAGCTTTCCTCATGCAGAGAGAATCTGTCGTAGAACTATCAGTTTGCCATTTTATGTGAAGCTACAGGACGAGGAAGTGGAATATGTGCTTCGTTCAATACGAGAGGTGATTAAAGACTTATGACCTCATCGCTTTTCTTAATGGCTTCAACGATTAATTCAGCGCCTAAAATATATTGCCACCCTTTACATTCAAATCCCTCTTTTTGAAGTCTTTCGGTTAAACTCTTAAATGTCCAATGTGTACAGTGTTCCTTCATATAGCTTTCTGGCAAAGCTTTGCCATGGAAATATTCAAACGTTGGCCAGAACGGCATTCCGTAGTCGGGTGTTCCTAGAATCAAAACGCCTTTTGGGCGAAGCACACGATAAAATTCTTTCCAAAATCGGTCCATGTCGGTGATATGTTCAATTACTTGGGAACATACAATACAGTCCATGGAGTTTGATTTTAATGGGATGTCACTTACCGATGCCATTGCTAAACGTGGATGCCTTTCGTAAAGGTAACGAAGTTTTTGGATATTTACATCCATTCCGATCCAATGAGGATGGTCAATAATGATTTTGCTGGAGCCACAGCCCATATCTAAAACGGAAGGGGCTTGATAGGCCATTTTGGAAATAATTTTGTAACGTTTTCTTTGCCAGTAACGTTGTAAAGGGACAATGCTATCATAAGCTCGAATATCATAATCAACGGAATCAACACTATTGCGTGCTCGCCAGTCTTTAAAGACAGCTTTCAAGTAATCGAGCCCAAAGCTCCATAAGCGGACATTGCTTGATCCAGTAAAACGGGGTTCGTAATAAAACGGGACTTCGCATATACGTTTTCCTCGGTTCAACAATTGCACTAGAATTTCTTGGAGTACATCGAAACGCACTCTTGTTGTTTTGATGCCTTGTAAAGCAGAGGTTCGATAAAGACGAAAATTACTTGTCAAATCACGAATTTCTGTTTGTAAAACATATCGTGCAAGTAAGTTTAGACACCTGCTCAAGAAAATTCTTAACCAAGAAGTTCGAGCATTACCACCCGGCACATATCGAGAGGCAATTACTACATCTGCATCTTGGCGAGCCTTCCAAAGATGAACGATAAAATCGGGTGGATGCGATAAATCTGCATCCATAGTTAAAAACCAAGGAGCCGTAGCTGTCTTCCATGCCAAACGGAGTGCCCCTCCAAAGCCAGGTTCTTCTTGTGGCAAAAAGATGGCTTTATGTTGTTCGCAAAGTTTGCGTGTTTGTAGATCATTGGTGGCATCAATCACATAGATTTGGCCACGAATACCAGCTTCATCGAGAGTATGCCGAATCCAGGGCAGTAGAGGCCGAAGGTTCTTTTCCTCATGATATGTTGGGATAAAGATTTCCAGTTCGGCCTTACTTGTTTTCGTAGAAGACATATTTGAGATTGTCACAAAATAAAATTTCGATGATTATTATGGCTGGCGCTTATTCAAATCAACTTAAATGGAACAATTTATCTCAAAGTTTTCTTTAGTCAGCCCAAAACGATTTATTCTTGTTGTTTGGTTAGGAGCATTTCTTATCAGGTTAGGTTTTTTCTTATGCCATTATGATCACGCTACTCTTATTGAGGAGCCAACTTATGGATACATTTTTGCGGTACGGGCACATAACATGTTAAAGGGCCGCGGACTAGTTGGTCATGATCGGCAAGTTCATCATGTGTTGAGTCAGGTAATAGATGGTAAACACCTAAAGGATTTTGACGAAATAGAAATGATTGAACCGAAAGAGGGGTATTATTCAGATGATTATGAAACGCCTGGTTATGCATTTGTCATTGCAGGAATATGGAAATTATTTGGAAATGAAAGACTATTATATGTGAGGCTAATACAAATTTTAGTTAGCAGTCTAATGGTTTGGCCTATTTTTTTGATCGGGAAGAGACTTTTTAATGACAAGGTTGGTTTTTTAAGCGCGGTTTTCTGGGCGATTTTTTTACCAGAAGCTAGATTTTCAGTAATGACCCTCCGTGATGCGTGGATAACATGGGGCACTATTTTATTTGTATGGGCTTTTGTTCAAACCTTCATTCCAAATGGATCACTGTCAAGACATTGGTTCGCGTGGAGTATATTAGCAGGTATTT
>CAZNSF010000405.1:0-6454 GCA_964575565.1 uncultured Verrucomicrobiota bacterium
CCATAAATAATTCTTAAGTATTCTTTCCCTCGGCATTTAATAGCCGGTTGAACAAGACCTCGACGTGACTTTGCAATAAAATCCAAAGGTTTTACGACCATTCCTTCTCCACCTCGTTCAGTTAATTCTTTCCACCATTGAATTCCTTCAGTTTCACTACTGGGATTGGTTACATCCACAATCTTATATGGAGTGGCTATGAGGAGATCGGAATCAATCTCACAAATTTGCTGAATACGATCCATGTGATATTGATGATTTTTATCAGTGTGCACCTTACCTTCAGTTGCTAGAATATGGAATGGGGCGAGTTTTAAGTCCTTCAAACTCTTTACCGTCAAACAATAACGTTGATAAGCCTCAATGTATCGCTGAATCATTTCCTGTCGATTCTTAGCTGTACTCAAAAGTTTCGAGATTTCTGAATCACGATTACTTACTTGTTCTAGAGTCGAAACAACTTCCCGGAGAGCCACGGAGGCAGCTGCGCCTACTGCAGCATATTGTTGGCGAAGTAATTCTTGTGCCTTAGCGGACCACGGCATGAGTTCACAATCTAAACAAACCCAATTCGTTTGAAGCTCATCCCAGAAATTGGATTTGCCAAGACTTGTACAAATCTTTTGAAGCATTTCAGTTTCAAGTTCTCGTTTTTCAAAAAAACGTCTTCCAGTTCGAGTGTAGCAAATTCCAATATCTTCACCAATAACCCCAAAGCGTTTACGAGCAACTTCTTCATCTCGACAGACAATGACAATAGCACGTGACCCCATATGCTTTTCTTCGCAAATGACTCGAGGTATCCCTTGATGTCGATAATAGGAAAATGCTTCCGAAGGAAATTCCAATAAGTTTGGTTCTTTGGTAGTCTCGCTAGGCGACATGGTAGGAGGTAAATAAATAAGCCATTTGGGATTCGCAGCAAATCGACTCATAATCTCAAGGGCGGCAATTCCATTTTCTTCTCGAATAGTAACATTGTGATGAAGCCGAGTAGAAATAATGCGCTTTCCTAAAACATCTTCCATATCCAGGAGGTCATCACCAAGTTGTTGCGCACTTAGTTGAGGCGCCTGATTTTCTTCAGAAATAAACGGTTTACTTGGAGTACAATAGGTTGCAATAGCTGGAACGGACAGAAGCTCCTTTTCTGGATAACGTAGCGCAGTTAGTTTGCCACCAAATACACAGCCCGTATCAATATTGATAGTACGGTTCAGCCATTCTGGTTCTGGAATGGGTATATGCCCATAAACCACCATGGCTTTACCTCGGTATTCAGCTGCCCAATTAAAACGAACAGGCAATCCAAATTCGTCGGTTTCTCCCGTAGTTTCTCCATATAATGCAAAATCACGCACTTTACCTGAACCTCGCCCCTGCATAGATTCTTTCATCCCTGCATGAGCGACAACTAATTTTCCATCGTCCAATACATAATGGCTGACCAAGTCATCTAAAAATTCGACGCCTTTCTTCCGAAACTCTTCTGATTCTTTTGATAATTGAGCAAGTGAATCAGCTAATCCATGTGTGATTTGTACATCACGTCCCTTTAATTTCCGCATCAACTTCATATCGTGGTTTCCAGGAACACAAAGAGCAGTGCCAGCCTCTACCATTCCCATCACAAGGCGAAGCACTTCTGGAATTTTTGGGCCACGATCAACAAGATCGCCCAAGAAAATAATTTTTCGTCCTTCGGGAGGGTGGATCTTTCCATCCAACGAAATCGTATATCCCAAGGTTAAAAGTAATTGGACAAGCTCATCATAACACCCATGCACATCTCCAATGATATCGAAAGGACCATGTTCATTTTTTCGATTGTTCCAGAGAGGCTGACGTTCGATCACGGCTCCATCCACTTCTTCAAGCGAAGAAAGAATATACACGTGCCGAAAGCCTTCACGCGCTAGCCCTCTTAAAGATCTGCGCATTTGCTGCTGTTGTTGACGTATGACATGAGGTCCGAAATTACGGTTGGATCGATTCCGGTTCCGCTCATGACAAATCTTTTCTGGTAGATCAAAGACGATTGCCACTGGAATACAGTGGTACTCCCTGGCAAGATTTATGAGAGGTTTTCGCGATTCCGGTTGCACATTGGTCGCATCAACAACCACTAATTTTCCTGCTGTTAAACGTTTTGCTCCAATAAAATGTAAGACCTCAAAAGCATCCTTTGTTGCAGGCTGATTATTTTCATCGTCTGAAACTAGACCACGACAATAATCTGATGAAAGAATTTCAGTAGATTTAAAATGTTTCTGAGCAAAGCTCGACTTACCTGAACCAGAAGGTCCGATAAGTGTAACAAGCGAAAGCTCTGGAATTACAATTTTCACGAGTTTTGATTTACACTGAAGACGGCCATTTGGGTTGGCGAGCCCAGAATAGAATCTTCAGGCCCAACCGGAAGAAATCGCACAGAATATTTAAATCGCTCTGCAATTTTATTTGCCCAAGATTGGAATTCCGCGCGAGCCCACTCAAATCGATGATCTTTATGCCGGAACTTCCCTGCCGGAAGATTTTCCCATTTCACATTGTACTCAGCATTTGGTGTTGTAAGAATAATCGTGTTTGGGCGGGCAAATTCAAAAAGCACTCTTTCAAAAGCAGCAAGACGAGGCGCATCGAGGTGTTCGATGACTTCGATAACTGCAGCTGCATCGTAACTACTAAGTCTTTTGTCTTTATACATTAAAGAACCATGAAAAAGTTGAATTCGTTTTTTTTGCATAGCTGGAAGCCGATCTAAATGAAGCCGTTCTTGCGCAATTTCTAAAGACCGATGCGAAACATCCATTCCTACCAAAGACTCAAACTGCTTTTCTTTTAGGAGGATTTGAAGAAGACGCCCTTCCCCACATCCAAGATCGAGAACCCGTTTAGCTCCGCTTACTTTTAAAACAGAAACAACGGAACCGAGCCTCTGCTCATGAAGGCTAATTTGTTTCTCAATTTCTTCTTCCTCTAATGCGTGAGATAATCCTTTTTCATCTGGATTTAAATTATCCTCGTCCATGAGGCGCGCTAGAGCATCATCAACTAAGTCGCGACGGTGTTTTAAGTATCGCCTGACAATGGCATCTCGTTCCGGGTGGTTTGCCAACCAATTTTCGCTGTGACGTAAAAGCTTTTCGACTTCATCATCACCAACCCAATAGTGCTTATCATTATCAAGAACAGGGATCAGCACATAAAGATGTTTTAAGAGCTGTTGCAATGGGAAGCTCCCACTTAATTCAAGAGTGACATACATACTTTTCCCCCAATCTGGAAATTTTGAATCAAGAATATGTTCTTGAACTTTAAGAGAATAACCCAGTGGTTCAAATAACCTTCGTAAAAAGCCTTCACCACCCCTACAAGGTAAGGCCGATATTTTAACCTCCAACGGCAATGGTTTATCAACCAACTCTTGACGTTCCTTGCTTTTTCCAGAAAGAGCACTTCCAAAAATTTCCGAAATCGCAACACTCAAGAACGAAGAAGCTACATAAGGTCTATCATTGACATATTGTTCTAAAGAACGACCTTCACCAGATGGGCCTCTCCGATTCCGGACTAAGCCGACAGGATCAATTTCTAGCAACAACGCAGCCGTACAGCGCTGAATAGAAGCTTCGGTATAAAATACATGTGCTCGCCCATAATTCAAATTGAACGAGTGGAGTCTGTACGGATTCTTCCTTAGAAGATGGCCTAAATCCGTAGCAGGAGTGTGGGTTGTTGAGATAGTTAAAAGCACAAAATAAGTCTGTGAAAAACATTTGAAATAAGAAAGTTCGCAACTTTAGAAATCTTCAAACCGAGTATATTTGGGCAGGAATTTTAGTTTTACTTTACCCGTAGATCCATTTCGATTTTTTGTAATGGCTACTTCAGCGGTAATGGTTTCCATAGCCTTACCCTTTTGTTCTTCGTAAGCATCGTTGGGCGCTAAAAGACAAACGATATCCGCCTGTTTCTCAATAGCCTTAAAAACAGGAATTTGGTTTAAGAGAAGAACAGGCAGTTTAAGATCTTTGGCTAACGATTTAATTCCAACAACAATTTCGACAAGCTCACTTGCCAGATCTTTCATTTTCTTACTAGAAGGTTGAACGAGCGTTGGCGGATTCATCGATATAAGATTCAAAGAATCAATCATCAGAAGCTGGATGCGAAAACGGTTTTGGAGTCGACGAGCTTCAACTTCTAATTCACCCAGAGTTATTCGAGGGGTGGCAAAGATATGGAAAGGCGCCTTACTAATCGTGCTTAAATGAGAAGAAAACTTGTCTTCAGCTTTTTCAGAACCTTTACCAAGATATAATTGCAAGAGATCAATTTTTGCATAAGAACAAGCTAGGCGAACACGTAATTGTTGATAAGTCATTTCTAGGCTTACCATGCCAATGGGAATATTTTGTTCCAGTGCTAACCTTTCTGCCACATTCAAGGCAAATGCTGTTTTGCCAATGCCGGGGTATGCCGTAAAAAGCGCGAGTTGGCCGGGTTGTAAGCCTTTTGTGTACTTATCCAGAGCGCGAAATCCCCAAGAAGTGCTTTCCGAGCCTTTGGCTTTTTGTGGGTTCCGAGCCTTTTCTTTCATAAGACAAGATACTCTCGAATGTTCTACTGGCTCAAAACAAAAATTGCCTGTGGAGGTTATCCATGAATTGACAAGCTAACATAGAGACCGATAACATGCCCAAGCGATACCTTTATGAAAATACCTTCTCCTCTTTCTCCGCCTACACGACTTCTGATGGGACCCGGGCCAAGCAATGTGGCGCCATCGGTACAAAAGGCCATGGCTGCGCCAATGATTGGGCATCTAGATCCAGAATTTGTAAAGCTCATGGAAGAAGTCAAAGCTATGCTTCGAGTGGTGTTCCAGACAAAGAACGAAATGACATTTCCTATTAGCGGCACTGGCAGCGCGGGCATGGAATTTTGTTTTGTAAATCTTATTGAACCTGGTGATGAAGTTTTAGTCGGTGTGAACGGCGTTTTTGGCACGCGCATGGTTGATGTAGCAGAACGTTGCGGAGCGCGTGTAACTAAAGTGGAATCACCATGGGGACGCATCATTGAACCGCAACAAATTGCGGATGCCCTGAAACGGTCTCGTCCTAAGCTTGTTGCCATCGTTCATGCTGAAACTTCAACGGGTGCTTGGACACCGGTCGAAGAAATTTCTAAACTAGTTCATGGGGCAGGCGCTTTGTTGGTATTAGATACCGTTACTTCTTTAGCAGGTTGTCAGGTTAAGATTGATGAATGGCAAGTCGATGCCGTTTATAGCGGCACCCAAAAATGTTTAAGTTGTCCGCCGGGGCTTGCACCAGTTTCATTAAACTCACGTGCTCTAGAGATCGCTGCAAAACGCAAAAAGAAAGTGCAGAGTTGGTATCTCGATGTAAATCTACTTGCTTCTTACTGGGGACAAGATCGTGTGTATCATCATACAGCGCCTATTTCGATGAATTACGCGCTCCACGAAGCATTGCGATTGGTACTTACCGAGGGATTAGAAAATCGTTGGAAACGACATGAGAAAAACCATTGGGCGCTTAAAGAAGGTTTAGCAAAAATGGGTATCGAGCTAGCTTCACAGGAAGGCCACCAACTTTGGCAATTGAATACTTTAACTGTTCCTACGGGTATTGATGAAGCTGCTGTACGGAAACGATTATTAAGTGAATTTAATATCGAAATCGGCGCTGGCCTCGGACCGCTGAAAGGCAAGGTTTGGCGGGTAGGTTTAATGGGCGAAACTTCTACGCTTATAAATGTACAAATTTTTCTAAAAGCATTAGGAAAAATTCTCGCTGATTTAGGTTATCAGGCCGTTGCAGATACAGCGCTTGCCGCTGTGCGATAAAATTTTATGGAGGAAACGATCGCCGCGATTGCTACACCCTTGGGAGTAGGTAGTTTAGCTGTGATCCGTCTTTCCGGTAAAGATAGCCTTCAAGTGGCGGACACCATTTTTCGTGGTAAGAAAGGCAAGCCCTCCGAATATCAAACCCACACCCTCCATCATGGGATGATTTATGATGGAGAAACCGCTCTTGATGAAGTGATGTTCGCTGTAATGCGCGCTCCCCATTCGTATACTACAGAAGATGTAGTTGAGATTTCTTGCCACGGCGGAATTGTTTCTGCAAAACGCATCCTAGATCTCGCGGTTAAAAATGGAGCACGGCTAGCACAAGCTGGTGAATTTACGAAAAGAGCTTTTTTGAATGGTCGAATTGATCTCACCCAAGCAGAAGCTATTCTCGATATTGTTTCAGCCCAAACCGAGAGCGCCCACGCAGCGGCCGTTGCGCAACTGGAAGGACATCTCTTTCAACATTTAGAAAAACTTTATCATCATCTTTCGGATGCCTTAGCCCATGTAGAAGCTCACATCGATTTTCCGGAAGAAGATATTACTCCAGCTACGCGCGAGGGA
>CAZNSF010000406.1:0-3948 GCA_964575565.1 uncultured Verrucomicrobiota bacterium
AGGCCTCGCGCAAAGGCGCAAAGGAAGAAGTGATGGACTAGATGTATAGAATTCAGAATTGTAAGTATGCGATGCTTTGGCTAGAGTGTGTCTAATGGATAAATATTGTTTTACTTAATGTTAACCAAGTTACCATGATGATCATTCTCTGGAAGGCGCTTCTTGGTGCAGGAATTCTCGTAGGGATTCATTATCTTACCCGAACACAAAATTATTATTTGGCGCACTTAGCTCTCTCCTGTCCACTTTTAAGTCTCGTTGCACACTATTTTATCAGTAATGAGCGTGGCTCGGAAGGACTAAAGCACACTGTGCTTTTTGGAATTTACGCGTTGATTCCATTTTTGGTTTATTTGGGCATTGTGTATCTTCTCTCGAATCGACTTAAAATCGTCTCCACACTTATTGTTGCAAGCGTAGCATGGTTATTTTCTGCAACGATACTTGCTATCGTCTGGAAGAGAGTCTTTCCACATTGATTCTCGTATGAAAATCGCGCTCTGTGATCGCTCATTCTCAGACCAAATTCTTATAATCTTTAATGATGCCATTCTGAATTCCACTGCACTTTACGATTACAAACCGAGGACTCGCGAGATGATGGCGTCCTGGTTTGATGCTAAAGAGAAAGGGAACTATCCTGTGATCGGAGCGATTTCGGAGAGCGGCGAGCTGCTAGGATTTGCAAGCTACGGGCCATTTAGAGCTTGGCCGGCCTACAAATATTCTGTCGAACATTCCATTTACGTTGCACAACCTCACCGCCGCAAAGGTATTGGGAAATGCTTGTTGCCTGAATTAATTACTCACGCGCAACAGCAAGAATATCACACCCTCATAGGCGGTATTGATGCTGATAACAAAGCCAGCATCGCTTTGCATGAGAGGTTTGGATTTCAACACGCGGGCACTATGTTACAAGTCGGCTTTAAATTTGGACGCTGGCTTAATCTAGCGTTTTACCAGCTTATTCTTGATACTCCCAAGAAACCAGTAGATGGTTAAACTTACTCTTCCGATCCACCTTTCTTTTGATCTTTTTGGCCCCATGCAAATTTAAGGGGTGGAGCTGCAAGTTGGGTGTTTGAGATACGCTTGCCTTTTAAGAAATCTAAAACCACATCTTTTGTTTGAGGCGATGCCGTAAATAACCAAACGTGGCTTGCTCCGTCGATGATCACATGGGTGCTATTCGGAAATCCTCCTTGGATTTCTTCCACATTACTTGGTGGCGTTCTTCCATCTAAAGCGCCGCTGATAAAAAGGACAGGTACTTTTGATTGAATGGGAGTATGGAAATCAGATCCAAGATCAAATCCTGGCCATGCCTCACAGAGACCGGGAAATGGAAAATCAACAAAATTACCCAAAAGAGCTTCTTTCCCTTCACGTTCAATTCTTGCAAGACGTTCTTTCGAAGCGTTAGAAGAAGCATCCATAGTAAGCTCCATGGCTGATGCAAGAGTGCCTGTTCGTAAACCGATCATTGCTTGCGCAAACTTTTGAACAGGGGGTGATGAGGTATCTCCTTTGGATAAACTATAAAAAAGATTAGGATAAGTAGCTATGACTTGGATATTTCCCATGCTACCTCCGATATACCATTGGAGATCGGATTTCCCTACGGTGACTTTAATCGGGTCTTTTGCTTTTGGATCTTTAACCTCAATGGTGATAGGTTGTTTCTCTAGCTGATCCAAAACCTTCTGCACCAGTTCTAAAAAATCAGGAACCATTTGTTTTGTTTCTGGGTCAGCTTGGGCAAGCTGGCTAATGTGTACAAGATGCTTTTGAACATTGCTGGGCAGCTTAAAGGTTTGATCTGGGCCCTCAACACCAGCGAGGATGGCGCTATGAATACTTTTCCCATGTCTTCGAATGGTTGCTAAAGCCAAATGGGTGCCATAACTGTGCGCAGTCAGAATAACTTTTTCAGCTCCGAGAGCTTGTCGCAGCGACTCGATATCATCAGCGCTTTCGTTGGTATTATAGGCTGAAAGATCGACTCCTTCTCCCTTCCAATATTCAGCACAAGCGCGGCATTTTTCTTTATACATCTCCAAAATCTCTTTGCCATCACAGGCTTTATTAAGAGGATAAGCCATTTTTTCGACAGGCTTTAAATAAGGTTTTGAAAGCCCAATGCCCCGTTGATCGAGCATGATCAGATCACCCATCTCTCGCAGTGCCATAAAAAATGAAAATTGTTTGCCACGAAGAGAGTTAATGCCAGAGTTGCCGGGGCCACCAGCGAGATGAATGATAGGAGGCCCTGGATTTTTTGCTGTGCTTTTGATTCGGGCAAAGGCAAGTTCAATGGTTTTGCCAGTAGGATTTTTCCGATTTTCCGGTACGACCAAATGGCCTAGTTCACCATCAACCTTCTGACCATCCTTTGTTTCGTAAGTATAAGGCTCGAACCTAAGATCTCCTACTTTTGGCTCCCCTGTCTTCGGCTGATCTGCACCGACCCCATCGTTTCCAAGACTTATCATGAGAAACGGAAGAATCATGGAGTACGGGATCAAATTTCGGATTGATATATTTTTTAGAAAAGTAGAGTTCATAAAAATGAATTTTAAATTTTGCGTTTTAAGATGTACGGACGGGAACATAAAAGAGAGAGCGCTTTATTTTTGCAAGCAGAATCGATATCGCAAAAACCATTCTTGTTTGCCTTTACGGCAAGAAAGAAGTTTCCCTTTAGCCGCGTTTTTTAAATAGGGGAAACCAATACCTTCCACAAGCGTAGGCGCCTTTTGACCTCCAACAATTCGCGGGCAAAGAGTTACGCATAATTCATCTACCGAGCCAGCCCTAAAAAAAGCATCGTTCAAGGTAGGGCCTCCTTCGCAGACAAGCGTCCGGATACCATATTCGCGAGTAAGCATGGAAAGTAGCCGTTTAATATTTACTTCTCGTTTTCCACAAACAATGAGGCGTCCAAGATGGGAAAATTTGTTACGGCGTGATTGCGAAGCCAATTGGCAACAAACAATCAAGATAGGAGAAATCGGTGTTTTAAAAACTTTAAGTGCAGGTGAAAGATTTAATTGGCCAGAAACAATTACGCGCACTGGCTGGGCTGTTTGACCACGCCGCTTTCGCTCTGCACGGAGCTTGGGATCCGGAATACCCATGGTCGTATAATCTGTGGCAAGAGTGTTAGCGCCTACGATCAAAGCATCACCGCGAGAACGAATCTTGAGGAGTAACTTTTTATCTTCACGACTTGTAAAGGTAGTAGGCTCGCGAGCTACAGAAGAAACCTTGCCATCCACACTCATTGCCATATTGATGATCACGTAGGGGCGCATGGATTCGAGAATAGCCGTTAGCAATTGGCTTTTAGCTTTTGTTTGATGTTCCTCGAGTTGCCATGCCTAAGGCCTGCATATGATGGTTAAAATGTTTTTCCAAAAGTTCGGCATAAAGTTCTTCGTTTTCTTTTAAGACTTTGAAGATACGATCTTTAAATAACCACTTCCCATCCTTTTCCTTTTCGTTCAGCACAGAACCAAAGGTCACATGGAGAAGCTGCCTGCCATGATTATTTTCGAAAAGTTTTTCGAGGTCGGCATCATCTATGGAAGCTAGATTTGGCAAATGATCGAGTTTTTCTGCCACATGATATGTTGCGCGATCTTTTGGATAACGTTTTAATGCAAATTGGCAAATTGCTCGAAATAAGTCTGGTTCGACACGAGCAACAGCCTTTAAAGCTTCGAGATAACTTGTTCCCGCTGTTTTCTCGTGAACAAGAGCACCTGCAATTCTTCCAATGATTGGAAAAATGGAAAACTTGTCACTGCCAGAGTGAATGCTCATTTTATATGGGCCGCAAAACTTTGCGATCGCGAATTGAAAAGCAAAACTCTTTTCAAATTCTTTAAGATCTCCAATATAATCAATCCCTTTTTGGAATTCTCCGATAAAACGTAAGGCTAA
>CAZNSF010000407.1:0-5040 GCA_964575565.1 uncultured Verrucomicrobiota bacterium
AAACCTGAGTCTTGCTCTAGCTAAAGCCAACAAAGAAAGGCGCCCCATTGTAATTGCAGGGTCACTTTTTCTGGCAGGCGAAGCTCTTCTTTTGCTTACAGAAAAAAAAACAACCCCTTCATCCAAATGAAAGTTTAGTGGTTTGAAAAAAGAGAAGGGATGTGGCGCAGGCACCTTCACCTATGTGCTATAGGACATCACAGACGGGGGAACGGCTGTGCTACACATAAAAACAAAAGTTCGTTTGATCTCTCGTTGGTAGCTCTCTGGCAAAGGCGGGTAAAAAAACCTAACTTCCTTTTTTCTTTGAAGAGCTGTTTGTCGTAGACAGAGGTGCTGGCGGAGTCATATTAGGCGCTGGAGACGGGGGAGCACTTAGGTATTTTGCTAGAATGGGGCGAATATCAGAATGTTGGGCGCTGAAATTAACTACATCTTGAATAAGCAAATTTAAATTATCCTCTCTTTGTTGCATAATCTTAAGCTGTTCCGTCTGTTGCCTATATTGAAGATTTAACATGCGATTACATCTCCATAAATAAACATTCAAACTACCTGCTGTAATCAAACCAGCAACACCTAGAACTAAAAATAATTGCCATTGCGAAGCAATGTACTCCATCACCGGAGATGATGATTCTGGAGATAGACCACCTTCATTCTTTGATTGAGATGTTGAGGAAGATAGATCCATGATATTGTTAAATAAGCTAACAATGGTTCATTTAAGAGGAAGGTTTGGCGGTGGAGGTTGTGGAGGCGGAAAATTTACTCCGTATTTATTCAACACAGAATAGATGGCAGGTTGTTTTTTTCCGTATTCACCCAAATCGTTCAATAAGCTCTGGGCAATCGTCTGAATTTGAAAATCCCGGGCCGCCCTTTCACTGATCTTGAGATTAATATCTCTAACCACATCATCTACCATGATTTGTTGAAAAATAAAGAAACCGTTTAATAACGAACTTAATCCAAATAAAAGGGCAAAGAGCCATGTAAAAAGTGGAAGATTGCGATTCACAGGAAGATAAAACTCTTAGATAAATTTGATAAAAACCAACAAACTTTAACCCTTAGCTAACATATTTATTAGCTCGGTATTCGATTTTGTTTTTTGCATAGCCCGAACAATACTTTCAGTAGCCTCAATAGGATTGCGGCCCGCCAATTCACGACGAAGAAGATGCACCTTGTTCAAAACATCTGCAGGAAGTAGTTTTTCTTCTTTACGTGTTCCCGATTTATAGAGGTCGATTGCTGGGAAAATACGCCTCTCTGCCATGCCACGATCAAGAACTAACTCCATGTTTCCAGTGCCTTTGAACTCCTGAAAAATGAGTTCATCCATACGAGAACCTGTATCTACCAAAATCGTCGCTAAAATAGTAAGACTACCGCCTTCTTCTGCATTTCGGGCTGCTGCAAAGATTTTGCGCGGGATTTCCATCGCACGTGAGTCAAGACCTCCGGACATGGTGCGGCCGCTATTATTTCCATAATTATTAAAAGCACGAGCCACACGGGTAAGTGAATCCATGAGGATCACTACATCTTTTCCAAACTCAACTTTGCGTTTTGCGATTTCGATCACTAGTTTTGGAATTCGAACATGGCTTTTAAGATCCTCGTCGTTAGAGGAGGCAAAGACTTGACCTTTTGTTGAACGTTCAAAATCGGTGACCTCCTCGGGTCTTTCGTCTACAAGTAAAACCAGTAGATCCACCTCTGGATGATTTGTGCTAATGGAATGGGCAATCTGTTTAAGGAGCACTGTTTTGCCTGCCCGGGGTGGCGACACAATAAGACCACGCGTGCCTTTACCAATTGGACAAAAAAGATCCAAACAACGTGTCGAAATAATTTCGGCATTGGTTTCTAAACGAAAGGGTTCAATAGGATCAATAACCGTAAGGGAATTAAAAAGAGATGTTTTTTTATACTTTTCAAACTTTACGCCGTTGACCTTAGTGATATTCATCACCTCATATCCACCACGATTGGTAGGCACCATTTCGCCTTCGATCAATAGCCCCTCGCGAAGCTGAAGCTCCCGAGCTATATTTGGATTAACAAAAACATCGTCTTTCGAAGGTTGATAATTTTTTGACTCTTGACGAAGAAAACCGAATCCTTTATCGGACAATTCAAGAATACCACGGGTAATAGGGTATTTCGATATTGGTTCTGCAGAAGATGGCTCTACAGAAGAAGAATTCGAGTTCTGATGATGGCTATCGGTAGTTTTGCTTCTCTGTTTTTCCATAATAAATGACAGTTTTTTATTTTCGATCCCTAGTTTCCCATGGCTAAATCGGATTTTTAAGGCAGTTACAAGGTGCCTCCTTTCATTTTCCCTTGACTAATCTTCGAACCCCAAGCACCACCTTGTACATACAGCCAAGGGCTAGGAAGGCTTCACCGAATTACATGTGTTATTTCTTTACAGTAAAACCTGGCACAGAGTCCTATTCCGAGTAGACAACGCTACTACTATCTCCATAAATGAACTGAACGCAAGTTTTTTTTGAAGTTTTTTTGTTTTTTTTATGCCCCATTTTTTATTTTCATTTTTGAGGCTAGTATGATTACCTGAAATATTACATGGGCTTTAAACCTTTACCCCGTATTTTCAGCGACACCATTCGTTATCTGGAACAAGAAAAAAAACGTGGTATCCGATCTTTACACATTAATCCAGCTATTTTAGAAAATTGGCATATTCCTAACCTAATACAAGCTATACCAAAATTGGGGAACCAAGTCCATCTACCAGAAAAGTCTCCGATGTCCCCAGAACGCCGCACTGCCTTCGAAGGTTTAAGGGTGAAGGCATTGGCTTGCCAAAAATGTCCTCATCTTGTTCGATCCCGCAAACAAGTAGTCTTGGGTAGTGGTAATTTAGATGCTGAACTGATGTTTATCGGCGAAGCGCCAGGCGCCGATGAAGATCAGCAAGGTGAACCCTTTGTAGGCCGTGCCGGCCAACTTCTTACAAAAATGATTCAAGCGATGGGATTTAAACGTTCCGATGTTTATATAGGAAACGTTTTGAAATGCCGCCCCAATGTGGATACTCCCTCTGGCAATCGCAAACCGACTGCAGAAGAAATGGAAACTTGTATTCCTTATCTTAAAGAACAGATTCAACTGATTCAACCACGCGTTCTTGTAACGCTCGGAGATACCGCTGTGAAAGGGCTTATTCCATCTCTTAAAGATGGCATCACAAAATTACGCGGCCGATGGCTTGAGTTTCAAAGCATTCCACTCATGCCAACATTTCATCCGGCTTATCTTTTGAGCAATCAAAGTCTTGCCATTAAACGTTTGTGTTGGGAAGATATGTTAGCTGTGCTAGAAAGACTCTCAAAACCAATTTCAGAAAAACAACGCAATTACTTTCTTACAGCGCCTTCAAAGCAAAGTTCGGCTTAAAAAATAATCTCTATGGATCAAGAAGGCTTACGATTTCGCGTTCTACGCTGGCTGACAACACTGGTTTATCATCTTGCCTGGCCTATTGTTATTTTTTGCGTCTTGTTAGCAATAGGATCTGCTTTATTAACGATTAAAAAACTTGCTTATACAGGGAACCCCAACGATTTACTTCGATCGGATGCTTCTTACCATCAACGATACCTTGAATACACACGTGAATTCCGCCCGGAAGAAGATTATGCCATCGTCATCTGTGGTCAGGAATTTGAGAAGAATCGAGATTGTGTAGAATTCATTGCCGAAAAATTAAAACAAAAGCCGGAACTCTTTAAAAAAATCTTTTACAGGATCGATACAAGCGAAATGGATGACCGTAAGTTGCTTTTTTCGGATTTACCTCAACTCCATGCAATCGAACAAGGAATTACACAATTCACTAGTTTACTTGGGAAAGAAGACCTCAAACTTGATCTCAATAGCCTCTTAGAAGTTGCAGCCGTTAGGTTCGATTCCAAAAACATGAAAAATAAAGAGAATCAAGAAGGGCTCGATGATTTCGCCGAAGAATTTGCCAATAGTCTAAACGCACTTGCCGATCGCTTGGAAGGTAAAAGCATCAAAAAGCCGCCATCGTTTGGAAATTTTATCGCAGAAAAGGCTAATCTCACCGATATGGCAAACCAAGGAGTTCAAAAAGAATATCTGCCATCCGAAGATGGAAAAATTCTTATCATCCGGGTGCCGTCCCCTAGCACATCAGCTAGTTTTGGAGGTCACGACCATGTGATCAAACCACTCAAGGCCATCATCGAAGAAGCACGTATAAAGTTCCCTCATCTTGAAATTGGGCTTACTGGCGAACCAGCCATGAGCGAGGATGAATCACTATCTGTAGAACGGGATACCACCATGTCCAGTATTGTAACATTTATATTAATTGCTCTCCTGTTTTTCTTTTCTTACAAAACTTTTTCGCGACCAGCATTGGCTCTATTAACTCTTGTTATCGCAGTTTGTTGGACTCTTGGCTTTACCACTTTGGCTATTGGTCGTCTCAATATTTTGAGCATTACTTTCATCCCCATCATTCTAGGACTAGGGATTGATTTCGGAATTCAGATTTTGGGTCGTTATGAAGAAGAATTGCCAAAAGCGCCAGATGTCATCACGGCTATCACTATGTCTGTGATGCATACGGGTAGTGCCATTATAACTGGAGCCAGTACCACCGCCGCCGCATTCTACACGATGTGTTTAAATGATTTTACAGGACTTTCTGAAATGGGCCTTATTTGCGGCACTGGCATTCTTCTTTGTGTTATTGCTAATTTAATCCTGTTACCAGCTTTTTTGATTTTGCGTGATCGCAGCCATGCTGTCTCTCAACCACTACAAGCAACCCCATTTCATGAAAAAAGTAGTTTCTTCGATCATGTGGTCCTTGATCATGCCTGGACAATCATTATCCTTGCGAGTGTAATTACGGTCATTGCCCTATTTCAAATGCCTAAATTGTGGTTCGATTATAACTTGCTCCACCTCCAAAATGATAAATTCGAGTCCGTTCAATTTGAGCGGAAATTGATTGATCAAAATTGCCGC
>CAZNSF010000408.1:0-13428 GCA_964575565.1 uncultured Verrucomicrobiota bacterium
ATGTTTCAAAGGCAAAGACGTTCGATCAATTGAAAGCATTTCTTACCAAGATCGCTTTCTGTAAAGCTGTTTCCTTTAAACGCAAGAAAGTTGCCGTCAAACGGGGTTCAGGCCAGACTCTTCATACGGAGGAGATGCAAGCGATTTCTGGGGAGACATGGGAAGAATCTGTTTTAGTCGTCGAATATTTAGATACAACAGACCTTCGAGAATTAGGCCATATCCTCGAACAAAGCATGGGCCAGTTAGAGGAACAGGTCCGAGAAGTCCTACGAGCTTATTATATTCAAGGGCTTAGTTACAAAGAGATTGCCCAAAAACATCAACTTCCAATTGGGACTGTCTGCACCAGTTTAACCCGTGGACTCGCAAAAATCCGGGGAGAACTCGAGCGCTCACCCAGATTATTGAAAGAAATTAAACAATTCCTGCGATAGAACTTATGAAAGAACATAGCAAAAAGTATAAGGCGCTGATAGGTGGTTGGAAAAGGAAACTCCAAACCCTAAGCGCCAAAATCCAAATGAGTTTCTATTGGAATTTTGGATTTTGGGATTTAAGGTTTAAGTTAATATAGATTGCCTATGATACCGATTCCACCATCAGAAAATTTCGAGAAGTTGCCAGACTTCGATCTCCTAGCCATGAAAATGCTAGGCGGAGAAGCTACTTTGGATGAACAAAAACAAATGGAAGAGATTTTACAGAACAACGATAGCGCAAAAAAGCAATTCGCTGAATTAAAGGAAGCTCATCAAATTTTGAGGGAAGTTGCGCCGCTCGAGCAAGCGATGGGGGCTTCAACCCCGTCACTACCGGAACATCGTCTCGGTCAACTCCGCGATGCCGTTCAACACGAAGCGAAAAAGGATTCATTTGCTTATGGGGAAAACTTCCCTCTAAGTGCTTGGTGGCGAGATTTATTTCGTTCGCCAGCCTTTGCGATTGCTGGGACAGCAGTAGCAGTAGTAGTCGGAGTTCTTTTGTGGCAGGCGGTGAGCGTACAAAAGCCTTCCGGGATTTCTTCCGCTCCACCTTTAGCCGATGGAGGAACAAAAGCGGAAAGACAAACAGGAAAGGTAGCTATCGAGAAACATCCTTCGTTGCCATCAGTGCCAGTGCCATCGGTGCCGCCAACACCCTCCATGCCAGAGGCCCTACCGGTATCAACAGGATTTCTTCTTACAGAAGCCGGTCAGCCGGAGGTTTATCGCGCTAATCAAAAACTTCCTTTAAAGCCAACCATATTACTTGCGGCGGGCGATGAAGTGAAGTTGGCCGAGAACACCCATGTTCGTATTGTTACTCCTACAGGATCAAAAGAAATGGTAGGACCTAAAAATTTAGTTGTTGAACAAGAGAAGGTGGAACCGGATCAACAAAATTCATTTGCAGTAGCTATGTTGCAGCCGGTGGCTTACGTATTGGCCAATATTTCGCTTGAACCCATTCGAAGTACGGCTCGTTTCCCTATTTATTCGCCGCAAGGGTATACTCGGAGGTTCCCTCTTTTAATTATCTGGAAGGCGGAAATTGGAAAAAAATATGATCTCCAAATTTGGCATGCACTAGATACTACCAAGACGGTGCTTGAACTCCATGGAGTTGTGCCACCTATTGATTTTTCTTCGGTGCCAGAATGGAAGAATAAAGAATTAACTCCGGATGGTCTTTATAAAATTTTGATTTCTGAAACTGGAAATTCGATATTATCAAGTGAGGGATATTTCCAAGTGGCTAAGGATGGAATGAAAGTGGCCGATACGGAGAAAGCCCCTAGCGACAAGATCGAACGGGCTAGACAATCTCTAGCTGAAAAATCCCCCAGATGGGGCGATGTGCTGGCGGAGCTACTGACACTGCCGTCGGAATATGCCCAATCCGAATTGGTCTTGCGATTAAAACTCTACGCTTTCGGCAAACTTGGGTTAGAAGAAGAATTTGGGTTAACCAAAAAACAACTCGAAGAAATTTCGGCCGAAAAAAAAGAATAGAAAAATGAAGGGGGAAGTTTTACGCAAGAGCGCTAAGGCGCAAAAGGCTGCGTTTTCTGCGATGATCTACAGCCTCATTTTTGTTGTAGGGATCATTCAATTTCCAGCAGCAGATCAAAGCGCTGAACAATTAGAATGGCAGCTTCGAAAACTTGCATCGGAAGGAAGGATCGACGAAGCTATTCCCCTTGCCGTAAAGCTTTACCAGCTCAACGAAATTTTTTTTGGCAAGGAAAATCCGAATGCCGCCAGATGTCTTGTCCATTTAGCAGATCTTTATTATGCCAAGGGCGATCTTACCCAAGCCGAGGCTCTTGTACAACAGGCACTTAAGATTTACGAAAAAACGATCAATTCTTATAATGATCCATACCATCTCTATTGCAGTGCTCTTGATAGTTTGGCTAAAATTTATTGTCAGCAGCGTTATTATGCTAAAGCAGAGCAGCTTTATCAACGCGCGCTCGAAACTCACAAAAAAACAAATAGTTCAGATAGCGTTCACGCCGCCGTAGATCTTTTTAGATTGGCGACTCTTTACGGGACAATGGGGGACTATAAACAGGCCAAACCCCTCCTGGTAAAGGCTATGGAAATTCAAGAGAAAAGTCAGAGCCCAGACGTGCCTACGATCAGTAATCTAGCATGGGTCTACGGGGAACTGGGTGATTACGCCAACGCCGAACTTCTTTATAAGCGCGCTATAGAAATCAGGGAAAAGACTTTAGATGCTAAAAAAGATCGTGAAAGCACCGATGCCTTTACAAATAGTCTCCGCAATCTAGCAATATTATATTGTGCGATGGGTGATACTACGAAGGCGGAATCTCTCATCAAGCAAGCTTTAGCTATCAGAGAAAAAATCTATGGCAAGGACCATTATCGTACGGCCGATAGTCTCCAGGTGTTGGCCAATTGTTATTTGCGCACGGATGATTACACGAAAGCCGAGCCGCTCCTTCAGCGCGCCTTAGAAATTTACGAAAAAGTTTACGGGCCAGATCACGATGCAACAGTAAGCGTTCTTAGCGAATTAGCATCTGTCCATTATCAGAAGGGGGATCACGAGAAGGCTAAACTTCTTACACAACGTGTGTTAGCGATCGTAGAAAAATCTCATGGATCGGAGCACATCTACATTGCGCATACACTTCAATTTCTGGCACTCCTTTATCAACGCACCGGTGACTACACGAATGCAGAACCTTTTTGTCAGCGTGCTTTAAAGATAACGGAGAAAGTGGATGGACCAGACCATCCGGACACTGCGGATTGTCAAATCCGCTTGGCGAGCCTCTATCTTGATCTTGGGAAAACAAAGGAAGCCGAGCAGTTGGCCATCAAGGCGCAAAATACAGGATTTAAGGTTCTAGAAAATATTCTTTCCTTTACTTCAGAACAGCAGCGGTTAGCTTATCAAACCCACACGAATCCTTACACCATTCTTGCTACAGTTGGTAATGCACGTGAAGTGGCTTTAGCTATTTTAAGAAATAAAGGAGTGGTTTTGGATTCATTATTGGAAGATCATCTGGTGGCTGAAGCAAGCCAAAATCCAAAGTATCGCGCGATCATCGATCAATTACATTTAGCAAAGCGGCAGTTAACCCAGACACTCTTCGAAAATCAGAAATCTACTTTCTCTTCCCTTCGTGGGATAGGCAGCACAGACATTTCATCGGCCGAAATAAATAGTTCACTAGATAACACACGCCAGCCATCTGCATTACCCAGAGCCAGTCTCATTGAGCGGACAAGTTTATCTAAGAAGGTTGAAGAATTAGAAGCAACCCTTGCTCGCGAAGTAACAAGTCTAGGCCGAACACGTCGAGCATTAGGTATTACGATTGAACAAGTCCAGGCAGCCCTTCCTAAACAAGCTGCGCTTATCGAATTTTTACATTATCACCATTATGTTGGCAAAAATAGTTCATCGCCTCATTATGGCGCGATTATCATAACCCAAAGCGGTGAGCCCCAATGGGTGCCGCTGGGTGGCGATGTAAATATCGGCCAAAATATTCGACTCTACTCCCGAGCGGTACGAGGGGCAACGAATGAGGAAACTCTCTCAAAAAATCTTCACGATCTTTACAAACAAATATGGGCGCCCATCGGGAAAGTTCTCCCTGCGGACACCAAGGCTATCATCATTTCTCCGGATAATGATCTTAATTTCATTTCGATGGCTACACTCCTTGCGGAAGACGATCAGTTTCTTGCCGAAAAATATTCAGTTCATTATGTAGCCAGCGGCCGAGATTTACTTCGCCAGCAGAAAATTTCTGGAACACCGCTTATGACCATTTACGCGAATCCAGATTTTGGAAATGATTCACCGATGGCGGAACAAAATTCATCAAGCAACCGCTCCCCGCTTCTTCGCTCTTTTGATATGCGCGATCTCTTGCAAGGAGTTCAGTTGCCTTCGCTTCCCGGTACAATCAAAGAAAGCCAAGCTTTAAAGGCAATTGCTGCAAAATGGAATTGGCAGACGGAAGTTTTTACTGGCGTAGAAGCTACGGAAGCTCGGCTCCGAAAAGTTCAATCGCCGCGGATTTTGCATTTAGCCACTCACGGATTTTTCCTTTCGAAAACAGGGGCAGAAAAATTAAACGGCCAAGTAGAAAAAGATAAGGATGACCGTTTCATACAAAATCCGATGCGGCGAAGCGGATTAGTTTTAGCTGGCGCAAAAACCACCATGGAAGCTTGGAAGAAAGGCCAAACACCGCCAACCGATAACGATGGTATTCTAACAGCCGAAGAAATGGGCGAGTTGAAATTAAATAATACATGGTTAGTTACTCTTTCTGCATGCGAGACCGGAAGGGGCGAAGTAAAGTCCGGCGAAGGAGTGATGGGATTGCGGAGAGGATTTATCCAAGCCGGCGCCCAAAATCTGCTCATGACTTTATGGCCTATAGCCGATGAAGAGACGGCTAAAATGATGCTCGAATTTTACGAAGCCGCGCAGGCCGGAGGGCACGCATCGCAAGCCCTAGCAGATACTCAACGTAATTGGTTAATCAAATTACGTAAGGAAAAAAGTCTTCTGGAAGCGGTCAAAATTGCCGGACCGTTTATTTTGAGTTCCCAAGGGGAACTTTCTAAGTAGGTCGAAATTTGTAGCAAATGGATCGTGCGAATTGACATTCGCAGCGTATTCTTTTTAATAGTCGACTCCATATAGAGCATTTCTATGAACGCCATTGAAACTAAGGATTTAAGTAAACATTTTCGGGCTACATGGCGGCGCGAAGTGATTGGATTAGACCGATTGAACTTCTCGGTGCGCGAAAATGAAGTGTACGGTTTACTGGGGCCAAACGGCTCCGGTAAGAGCACAACTCTTAAACTAATTCTCGGCCTTTATCAACCCACCGAAGGGGAAGCCACCATTTTTGGGATGAATGTGGAGCGTGTCGCTTCGCGCGTGAGTGTTGGATTTTTACCAGAAAATCCCTATTTTTATCGGTATCTTTCCGGAGAAGAAACGATACGGTTCTTTGGTCGTCTTTGTGGAATGCGCGGGAGCAAGCTTGAAACTAAGATTAATGAACTCTTAGCTCTAGTAGGGCTCGAAATTCACCGGCATCGGCGATTGGCTGGTTATTCCAAAGGAATGCTTCAACGCATTGGTCTGGCCCAGGCTTTAGTGCATGATCCCGGCCTGCTTCTCTTGGATGAACCTACTGCGGGGGTAGATCCTATTGGGTCTATGGAGATCCGTGACCTTATCCTCAAACTTAAAAAAATGGGTAAAACCATTTTGCTCTGTTCGCACCTTTTGGATCAGGTGCAGGATGTGTGCGATCGGGTGGGAATTTTGCATTACGGCAAAATGGTCTTAGAGGGCGATGTTAAAGAGTTGTTATCACGCAAAGAACAGTTTCAATTTGTAATGGAAGGATTAACTCCATCGGCTTGTAACGAGGTCCGCAAGACCGTTTTGCGTGCAGGCGCTCGAGTCGTTGCTGAAGGAAATCCGAAAACTACTTTGGAACAACTTTTTTTACAGACGGTGCAACAGGCCGAACAAAAAACAAAACAACCTAAAGAATGATTTTATGGAGGATAGACCTACACAGCTTCTTTTTTCTTTTGGTCGTCTATGGACAATCAGCCGGAATACCATCACCGAGATTGTTCGCCAAAAGTACTTTTATATCATGGTTATCTTCGGAATTGTGGTGTTGATAAGCGCTAATTTTTTCTCTCAGTTCTCCACTCAGCGGTTGGATCACATTAAGTTTATTAAAGATTTCGGTCTGGCCGCGATCAAAATTTTCGGCACGATCATTGCTATTGTAGGCACGGCACAGCTCTTGCCGTTGGAGTTAGAGAACCGTACCATTTACCCCATTTTAGCAAAACCTGTTTATCGCAGCGAATTTCTTTTTGGGAAATATTTGGGCATGGTTACCTTGCTTTTGTTAACCACATTACTGATGGGGTTCATTTTCGGCGGGGTGCTTTTTTATACGGAACATCAAATGATAGCTACGATTGCTCACGGAGAAGGAGTTGCGGGAGAAGTAAGCACACAGGAAGCAGCAGCGCTTATCTTAAAACAAACTCGAGATCCCAATTTGCTCGTTGCTATAGGGTTGATTTATTTTCAGTTAGCATTGGTGAGCGCTGTCGGTCTTTTAATTGCAACTTTTGCGACATCGATGATCTTTAATGTTATTGCCACGGTTATGGTTTATATCGCTGGTCATTTGGAGAGTTTGGCGCGCCATGCCTGGCTTGGGGATATATCCTTTTTGGCAATGATCATGAGGTTGGTCTCCCTTTTAATCCCAGACTTAAGCGCTTTTGATGTCGTAGATCAGGTTGTCCTTGGCAAACAAATCGCATTTGTTTATGTGAGGGCGACAGTCGGTTACGGAATTTTTTATTCCATGGTGGTTCTTGCAGTTGCCTGGTTTATTTTCGATGAAAAAGAGATCTAAGTTGTGAAGAAACACAAAATTAAACTTAGCGCGTTTTTTATCGCGGGCATCTTTTTAAAAATGGTGTTGGAGAGTAACATTGAGGATTTGCGCACAGATTTAAATCTTGGAGGAACCCATCTTTCTGGTGAATTGCGCGCTAAACTCGGTCAGAATCTAGCTGTAGCGCTTTTGGGCGGTTTTCGGGGAGTGGTTGCGGATTTTGTGTGGTTTGAAGTGCAGAGCGCCTACGAAGAACAAGTTTGGTATAAATTAAAGGAGCAGGTGGAGCTCGCCATTGTCTTACAGCCACATTGTATTCTATTTTGGGATACAGGCTTTTGGCATATGGCATATAATGCCAGCTTTGCCGAAGGTAAAAATATCAAGTATCCCAATCAAGCCTATCGGTTGAAAGCACAATGGGATTGGATAAATACCGGAAAAGAGTTTTTGGAAAGAGGCATTCAGAATAATCCGACAAGGTACGAACTATATTATTCGATGGGGTATTTCACTTATGATCGATATAAATTTAATGATCCTCTCGGAGCAATTCCTTATCTTAAAAAAGCAGCGAGCTATGCCGATGCGCCGCCTTATATTGTGCGGATGATTGGGAAGATGTATGAAAAAGGAGGGAAAACAAAAGAGGCCTACCAGTGGTGGAAACAGCTTTGGGCACAAGATCACGAAAAGACTCCACGGCAATTATGGGATAAAATTGCCGAATGGGGACATCAAGCCGAGGAAAAACTGAATATTCCTCTTGCAGAAAGAGTCTTTCCTTCACAGAAATAATCACGTATATTTACGTGTTTGGAAATGAAGTACGCAATTTTAGGGGATATTCATGCGAATCTGGAGGCGCTGCAAAGAGTGCTCGAAGATGCAGAGGAAGAAAAGGTGACCCATTATGCTTGTGTGGGAGATGTGGTAGGGTATGCCGCAAATCCTAGTGAATGCCTGGAAATTATCCGAAAATTGAAGTGCCCTATTGTAAAGGGTAATCATGATGAATATGCAGCATTAGACGATGAATGCACAAATTTTCGTCCTATGGCGGCAGATGCTATTCGGTGGACACGCCAAGAGCTTACTGTTGAACAGCGACAATGGTTACGAGACCTCAAATTTGTTCGATTTGTCGAATCGTTTACGATTGTTCATGCTACACTTGATATGCCGCAGAAATGGGGATATGTAACTGACAAATTAGCGGCAGCTTCCAATTTTAGCTATCAAAACACGGCGATTTGTTTTTATGGACATACTCACCAACCTTGTGCCTTTATCCGCGACGGAGTGGTTCGAGGCGGTCAATTCGAAAAAATCCATGTGGAACAAGGGAAAAAATATTTTATTAACGTGGGAAGCGTCGGTCAACCAAGAGATGGTAACCCAGCAGCGGCTTATGTGGTTTACGATTTAACAACAAACTCCATTACCCTTAAACGATTGGTTTACGATATTAAAACAGCACAAGAAAAAATTTTGGCAGCTGGGTTGCCTGAAAAGTGCGCCTCCCGATTGGAGATTGGCAAATGATAAATCGTTTTAAAATTACATGGGCAGCCTGCCTTATTTATTTTGTTGCCCCTTTGGTTCAGGCGCAAATTGGAATTGATGTTTCATTAGAACGGACAGAATATTTGCTTTACGAACCAGTTAAAATCCAAGTGGAAATTACCAATTATCTTTCAGAATCACTGGATATGGTTAGCATGTCAGGTGAAAAACCGTGGTTAAATTTTTATGTGGCGACCCCAGAAGGCGAAGAAATTAAGCAGGCCGAACAGACTTTCAAGCCTCCCGAAATGACCCTTTTGCCTAAGCAAACAAAGTCGGTAAGCATTAATTTGCTCCCTCGATTTCTAATTCGCGATCCCGGTGAATATCTTGTAAAGGCACGGATAACACATCGTGACCGGGAGGCTAGCAGTCGCACGGTTAAATTTTCGGTGGTCAAAGGGATTACTACTTGGCAACGGCGTTATGTAATACCAGCCAATTTTCGTGATTCCACCAGCGAAGACAATGCTCGTTTATATTCTTTATTGGTGCATCGTGTGAACGAACTTCCCATTCTTTACGCGCGCATCATAAGCCCACAAGAAGATCGTGTTTATTGCACAACTTCCCTTGGAAATATGGTAGACCAATGCGATCCTAAGATTTGGATCGATTTTAAAGGCAATTTACATGTGTTCCATCAATCAGGAGTTCATGTCTTTAATTACACGTGCATTTCCAATAGCGGTAAGCAATTGAGCAGCAGACTTTTTTCCGATATCGTAACGGTTCCTAAGATGGCAACCAACAATAATGATGAAACAGAAATTATCGGGGGTGAGGAGCTTTTTAATAATCTCGATGGCACGCAAGCGGTGGTACCGACAGCTCCCTTATGGGTACCAAGACAGTAAAGATTTTTTTGAAGTTGCAATGTCATGCAAGAAAAGATTCTTTTAATTGGAGCTGGCCGTTGGGGTATCAACCACTTGCGCACATGGTTGACATTGGGGGTGGATCTGTATGTATCGGATACGAGCGATGCCATTGGTAGCCGCTGCAAAGAAATGGGCGTACCCGCGGAGCGCTTTAGTAAAAATTATCACGACTTCCTGCCACACGTGGATGCCGTGGATATCGTGACCCCTGCCGAAACGCACTATCGACTTTGTTGCGAAGCAATTGACCATGGAAAAGATCTTTTTGTAGAAAAGCCATTAACCCTTACAACAAAAGAGAGCGCAAATATTGTTCAGCGTGCTTCCAAAAAAAATAGGATCCTTCAAGTAGGACACATTTTCCGTTAAGAACCGTCATCGCAATTTGTTAAGAAGCTTATTGATACACAGTCGATCGGCAAGGTCAAATGGATCCGCGGTAACTTTAGTGGCTTTAAACGTCCACGTTCCGATTCAGGAGTAACCATGGCGGACGCTATTCATTTTGTAGATCTCTTTAATTACTACATAGGACATTTGCCGGTTTCGGTAAACGCTCGTTTATTGGATGTGTTGGGACGTGGGATGGATGATAATGCGTGGCTTTGGTTGGATTATGGAGACATCTTTTCAACCATCGAAGTGGGTTATTTTTCGCCTTTCAAAAAACGGGAAGTTCTTGTGGTAGGCGCTGAAAAATCGGTGGTGGTGGATTATACTGTCCAACAAGACAAAGTAAAAATCCATGCTAACCATCATCAAAAAATAAAGGGTGAGTGGAAGGCTGTGGAAGGAGATGTGCATACGACAGAATTTGATCCTGAAGAACCCTTACTCATTGAATTGCGCGCATTTCTCTCGAGTATTCGTACCCGTGCTATGCCATTGGCAGATGGCCAGAGCGGCGCGGATGCTGTGCGTGTAGTCGAAGCTCTCTTAGAATCCAACCGTTGTGGTAGGTTAATAAAATTGTAGCTTTTACAAAAGCCTCTGTTGAGGATCTTCGACTACGTCGGCGGTCAGTGGTTGGCGATAAGCGCGCCGTTTTTCCATGATAAGCTTGTGCAAGTTGCTGTCGAAAGGTACTGGGTAATCTCCGGTGTAACAAGCCATACAAAATTTAGATGATGGATGCCCTGTGGCGCGAACCATGCCTTCTACGCTTAAATAACCTATGGAATCTGCTCCCAAATAAGATTTGATTTCTTCCATAGAATGTTCGTTAGCAATCAATTCTTTGCCAGTTGGAAAATCAATTCCGTAGTGGCAAGGATGACGGTGCGGTGGGCAACTTACTCGCACATGAACTTCTTTAGCACCGGCTTCGCGCAAATTAATCACACGTGCTCGCGCAGTAGTTCCACGTACGATAGAATCGTCCACGACTACCACTCTTTTACCAGTGACAGCTTCTTGGATAAGATTTAATTTTACCCGCACATTAAAATCACGGATCAATTGGGTGGGCTGGAGAAAAGTACGCCCAATATAATGATTACGAACGAAAGCAAATTCAATGGGAATTTTGGATTCTTCAGAATATCCAAGAGCACAATAATTTCCAGAATCAGGGACCGGAACAACCATATCGGCTTCCACAGGATATTCTTTAGCTAGTTGACGCCCGAGTTCCATGCGAACATGAGCTACGGCGCGCTCTTCGAGGTGACTATCCGGACGCGCAAAATAGACATATTCAAAGATGCATAAAGCCTGTTTGGCATTGGGCACATTCATTTTTACAGACCGAAGACCATCCTTATCTATAATTACAATTTCTCCAGGCTCAACATCTCGTATAAATTCAGCGTGGATGAGATCAAGGGCGCATGTTTCGGAACTAAGAATATAAGCGCCATCGAGCTTACCAATACTTAAAGCACGAAATCCATGAGGATCACGCGCCCCAATGATTTCGTTTTCGCCCATGATAGCTAGAGAATACGCGCCGCGAATACGGCCTAATGCATGCAACAAATTATTTTCGCGATCGCCGTGTTTGGGTTGCGCCATCAAGTGGAGAATAATTTCGCTATCCACGGTTGTTTGGAAAATAGAGCCTCCGGCTTCTAATTCATCTCGCAAAATATTCGCGTTTACCAAATTTCCGTTGTGCGCAATAGCGATCTGTCCGCGTGAACAATCCACCAAAATGGGTTGAGCATTTTTAGGAGAGCTCGATCCTGTTGTGGAATAACGAACGTGACCAATTGCACGGGTGCCCTTAAGAGCTTTTAAGTTAGCATCATGGAAGACCTGGGAAACAAGCCCCATGCCAATATGTCTGTAAAAAAGCTGACCATCCCCATCAGAAGAAACAATGCCAGCGCTTTCCTGCCCACGATGTTGCAACGCGTAAAGGCCGTAATAAGTTAAAATATGCGCATCGGGATGACCGTAAACGCCAAAAACACCGCAATGGTCGCGCGGTCGCTCCAAAATAGGCGGTGAATGATTAGGAGTGGGCTGTGGCATCACTGGCTATAAGCATAGCAGACAAATCTTAAAAGTGAGCAACAAAATTCGCACGAACTAGAAATAAACTTAGCTCTTATTTTTTTAAGGAATACTGCTGATCATAATAATTTAAGATATAAAGGCGGTAAAAAATAGCTAAGGTATCAATCGCTGTAGCTTTTATAGTTGGGAACGGAATAAAACCATACTTTGCATGATGTTCGACGATGACGGGCGCTTCGGCAATCCGGAAGCCGAAATGATGGGCAAGCACCAAAAGTTCTAAATCATAAGCAAAGGCCTTGACCATCATTCGGGGCATGCAGCATTCCAATACCTTACGGCGAAAAACCTTGAGACCCGTTTGTGTATCTCGCACCGGCAATCCGAAAAGAATTCTTGTGATCGTAAAATAAACCCAACTAATTACACGACGATCAAAAGGATAACTTACCTTCGATTGTGGATGCAGCTTGCAGCCGATAACGACATCAGCTTCTTCTTGCTGCATTGTATCCAATAAAACCCTCATTTGTTCAGGAGGAAGATCCATATCTGCATCGAGGAAAAAAACAAGGTCGCCGGTAGCTTGTTGAAATCCTTGCCGTAGAGCTTCTCCTTTACCGCGATTAGGTTGGAGTGTTACGATGGTGATCCGATCGAGCTCTTTCGCCACTCGGTTTAGTAAATCAGCAGTCTTATCCAAACTGCCATCATTAATCACTACGATTTGAAAGTTCGATGTGATTTTACATAATTCATGATGGGTGCGGGTAACGGCATCGCGAATCCTTTCAGCTTCGTTATGGGCGGGCATCAATACACTTAAAGGAGGCATGGGTGCCTGTATCATGCTTATCGACATAATGTTCAAGTGTATAATAAAAACTCGGGGGTCAAGAAAAAGCAGATCCGCTATTTTAGTAAAGAGGGTTAAGTATTTAAGAGTTGAAGTATAGCTGCTTTCACATCTTCTACCGGTAATTCATTTACACAGGCATAATCCAGCCCTGCTGGACATGAGAGAGGACGGCTTGAATAGTAAAAGCAGGGGCTGCATGGCAAATGACGGCTTACAATGGCAGTTCGGCACTTCCAAGGGCGAACCCAAGTAGGATTTGTCGGGCCAAAAATGACTACACAAGGGATTTTGCAAGCCGCCGCCACGTGCATGAGCCCAGAATCGTTGCTCACAAAAAGTTTACACCGGCGAATAAGCGCTGCAACAAGCCGCATCGGAAGCGATTTTGCCAAAACAATCCCTTTTGCATGTTTTTGTATTTCATTTGTTATTGCGCCATCTTGAGGGCCCTCAAATAAAATGAATCGTGCAGATGGCAAAAGGCGAGTTAAGTTTTTAATTAACTCTGCAAAGCGAGAAGCTGGCCAACACCGGCGTTGTTGGTTTTTAAGGGAATTACAACCTGCATGGAAACCGATAAGGCATGGAGTTTGATCTAACCCATGTGTTTTTAGGAATTGACGGCTCGAATCTATCGAGTCCGGAGGTGTGGAATAATGTAATTCATCTGATAGCGTATGCGCATCTTGACCGCTTAAAATAGAAGCCCACCGTAAATTTTCCTCAAC
>CAZNSF010000409.1:0-2938 GCA_964575565.1 uncultured Verrucomicrobiota bacterium
GATGATAAGAAGGTAGATCGCGCCAGTGCCAAATATCTGTTTGGGCATAAGCAGATTCTTCCTTTTTATTTTCTTGTGGAGCAAGGCCATACAGCTTTTTTGCTAAAGGTTTCTTTTTATCACAAGAAATACTCAAATTAAATTCCTTGGTTGGCACGGATTCAAGGATAGGAAGTTCGTCGTAATACGCCGAGTGCGGCGGACGCGCTTCAGCAATCTCAAAGGCGTATTCTACAATACACCCTGGCACTACACCTGGGGTAAATAAATGAATTCTTTCAGGCGCATCTTCAGAGTCTCCTTTGAGAGGTGTTATTGGGTTAATTTCATTCAGTTGAACTTCGATAGTTTCACCGCTCGGAGTAATCGTTTTAAGTTTTAAGATTCGTGCTGCGCCTTTTGGGGATGCCCCAACCATGCGGTCTAAAAGTGAACGAAGCCGGACATGAAAGACGAGAATGCGGTATTCGCTTACTTCGTGACTGCTAAAATCGGCAGCGACTTCGAGCTTAGTCGATTTCGATAAGATGAGACCGGCTTCGTTGGGATATTCGGAACTTTTTGGCATGCTTGCTAAAAGAGATTTTTCTTCGTCTGTTGAAGGGCGGATCTTGATTCGTCGATCGATACCTGCCTCAATATCCGGCGGAGGTCCCGGCGTTGGTGGGTTCGAAGGATCTGATGATGGAGGTGTAGGAGGAGACGGTGTTTTCGTATCTGTCAGGGTGATGGTAGGAGAAAGTGAAGAGAGATTAGAAAGGGTCCACTTTTCCTGAAAATCTTTTTCGACTGATAATTCAAAAGGAGCTTCGATTGGAGAGTTTTTACCTATCCGTAACTGGGCATGCTCACTCCGAGCAAGTTGCTCTTCTTTGTAAAAAGCTGTAATTCTTTTATCGGTTGAGCGAAGTAATTCAAGCAAAGGAGCATCGGGTTTTTCGTTAGCTATCTTTAACCAAAAATGATTAAACTGGGTTTCGTTAATCTCTGTTTCCGCGCTTGTGGCAGAAATAATAGTGCGTTTTGGATCGGCAAGCGTTTCTGCAAGGCCTGAACTGCCAGGGCCTGTGATAAAAATGGTAAGCGATCGCGAGGGAAGGCCTTGCAATGCTTCAATAAAATCGGTTTCGGTAAGCCGTGGACCTCGCACTTGGAAATGGTAATGTCCATCTTCGGCAACGCCATAGCCAATCAGAACGAGGATAGCATCATCCGTTGGCCCAAGATTTTTTGTCCAGGTTGCTAGATGCAATTTTACGGTCTGACGTGTTGTTTCGGTTCCTACGGCAGTTTTACCTTCCGGAGTGTAAATGGTACGCAGATTTTTTGTTTCGAGACGGTTTGCCAATAAAAGTTTTTCCCAATCTTTGGCTTCTTCTTGATATTTTTTAAAGCGAGTTTCATCGCCACCAAGTCCTACGACAACCAGGGCATGTGTGGTTGCATGGGTAATGCTAGTTAAGGATAATAGAAGCCCAAGCGAAATAATCCAACGCATCATATGCAACGTGTAACCGACTAGATAGCTATCATGCAAGGAAGAAGCAGAAGATCTCTCTTGCTAGGTTGGCTAACTTATCAGCCTTCGCATAATACCTCGCTGCTTGCAGCAGGGATCAATGGCGTGGGATATAGGCTTCGGCAGATTGTCTTCTTTGGTTTGGAAACAGATACTCCTTGAGCTTGCTCAAGGTTGGGTCTTCATTTATGATACTGAAATGCGCCGTTATTTATTTATAAGCCTTGCCTTGCTTTGCATCTCTCCTCTGCGCGCTGAAAATGTTACTGAAAGAAATCTTCCTAAGCCTACGCCACCGAAGGAAAAGATAGGCGAAGTGACCCCACCAGATGGAAAATCCTCTTCAAAACCCGCTCCATTGCCAGAGGACCAAAAGACGAAGGCCCATTTTGCAGCTATTGAGTACGATGGAGGATCATGGAAACTTGCGCGGAATGCCATGGAAATCCATGTCAAATTCCAGATTCCAAATTTTCTACATTGGTTAAATGAACAAAATATATTGGCAGTAAGTTCAGAGGTAGATGTGTTGCGACTTTCAGATAACCGTATTTTTAATTATCCCATGCTTTATCTATCGGGCCATTATGATTTTAGTTTATCAGATCAAGAAAAACAAAATCTAAAATCTTATTTAGAATTAGGGGGATTTCTTTACGTCGATTATTTTGGCGCTCCGGAAAGTTTATTGCAACAACATGGACGATTTTCAAAGAGAATTGAAGAAACCCTTCGGAGTTTTTTTCCAGACGGTAAATTTGAATTGATTCCCAAAAGCCATATTATTTTTAAATCCCCATTTCCGTTGCCTAGGAACAAACCGGCAGTGATCGACCCTGCAACCTACGATCCCGAAAAGGACGATGTAGTGCCGTTGAGCGGCGATGATCGGCAAAAATCAGGTCACCGCATTTACCTGAATGGTTTTTATTATAAAAACCGAATGATGGCATTTTATAGTGATGCAGGCACGAATAGCCCATCCGATGAAAATATTATTTTCCAGAGAGAGAGCGCTATTCCCGCCAGTAGCGTAGGGACTCTTTCTTTGGTTACTCACGTTTCCTACGATCCGGATAACCCAAGCAATGCTTTTAAGTTGGGAGCAAATATTCTTACTTACCTAATGACACATTAGCGATGGGGTAAATTCGAAGGTCGAAATCCAAAGTAAAAAGTCAGTTTAGCATAGCAGCATCGTCATTTTTATACTGCGCCAAGTTGCGAAGGAAAACGATAATGCTTTAATTTTCAGTTAATAACTAAATCGAACAAATGGCTTTGAAGTCCGAGGCTCCTAATCTCTCTTTCCCTAAGGGAATTCATAATTCCTTTCGGTTTATTATTTTTAATGCATTTTCTTTTCAGATTATTAAAGGCGGTCCCATGATCCTTTATGACAATAGTCTTGTAGCTAGC
>CAZNSF010000410.1:0-3251 GCA_964575565.1 uncultured Verrucomicrobiota bacterium
GTTTTTGATTTGGTTTATTTTCTTGAGGCTTTCCTTTCTCTCTTTTTTTGGTATCAGTTACTGATAGTGATTGTTTTTTGGAATTAGCTAAAAACCATTGGATTCCAATCCCGATCCCAGCCGCTATTCCAAAAATAAGGATAAACACAAATCGTTTGTTCATAACCTTTATAAAAAATACTCACCCAAAAATAATAATCACAAGAAGTGGGATAAACTCGATCTAACTTCTAACGGGCTGTCTTAATCACTAGATCATCAAAAAAGATCGGCGTTTCTGAATAGGGCATTCCCCAGATTGAAGAACGACCCGGCGGAGGCGCTTGGTTTAAATCCAAAGAAATCATCCAATCCGTGGGCTCTTTAGCTTCTTCGCTCCATGCTTTTCCTTCCACCTTCCATTGATTGGTTTGAACTTTCCGGATCTGTAAGCAAAAAGATGTCCAACTGCCAGAAACCCACTTGTAAGGAATAGAACTTTTTACTTCCTCATCTTGGAGTAATTCAAGTGTTTGTTTGACAGGCACTAACTGCAACCGATATCCACCCTTTCCATTGAGCCCGACCCCAAATATTGGGAAACGGCGACCTTTGGAACTGCCGCAAATTCGCGCTTGAACAGCGATCCCATCCATCTCTGTGGATCCAAAAAGAAGTCCAAATGATCCAAGCGGCGCACTTGGCAACTCAAGTACTTTATTGGAGCCCATTTGGCTAACTACGAATGCCCCCTCAAATACCAAAAAATCATCTGGCAATTTTCCGATCTCAATATTTTCAAAACTATTTTGGTAAGTCGTTGTTGATACTTTAGGGGAGGTATGATCTATGCTGTCGGCTTGTATCGAAATAGTAAAAACCCGAAGTGATAGCGCGAAAAATATTTTCCACTTTAGCTTTCGGTTTTTCATGACTCGATAAGTTTGATCCATAAATGGCTTTTAATAAAGAGCGTATTCTAAGATATAAGGCTTTCCCTTTTAGCTTATCATAATACATAAATACCAAAAAAGGCATAAAGTTCTGCTGCCGAATAGAATAGAAAATGGGAAAGAATTTGTATATGAACACTCTGTTAGAAAGCCATTCTATGTCAAAACCTATTCAGCACCTTGATCTCTACCCTAGCTATGGTCGAAACATAGAAAAATCAGGGTGGTTAAAAAAAGTACGGCATCGCCTTATCCCTCGACATGTTTATTTGCCTCTTCGGAATGAACTGCGCATGATTTGGTTAAAGCTTTTCGGCAGCTTGATACGATCACGCTACCGAAATGCAAAAGATCTTTTAGTTAATCTTGGCGCAGGAAAGCATGGGAAACCTGGCTGGATCAATGTAGATATCAAAAAAGAACCGGGCATCAACTGTCTTTATGACTGTCGCAAAAGCCTTCCTTTCCCAGATAATTCCGTGAAAGGTATTTTTTGTGAACATTTCCTTGAGCACATCGATTATACGGAGGAAATCCCTTATTTCCTTACAGAATGCCATCGTGTTTTGAAATCGGGCGGGATTATTCGTATCATTATCCCCGATCTTGAGAAGTATCTCCGTGCCTATTGCAAGGAAGGATGGAGCGATCTCGATATCATCCGACAGCTTGATTCAGAACACAAAGATCCCTACTACAAAAATAAGTATCATACCAAAATGGAATTGGTGAATCTGCTTTTCCATCAAGGCCAAGAGCATAAATTTGGTTATGATCATGAAACGCTCGAGTTTTTGTTGCGGCGCTATGGTTTTTCGATCATTAAACGTCAGAAGCCCGGCCAATCTATGATGAACGAGCTTTGCCTCGATATGCCATCACGGGCATCTGAAAGTCTCTATATCGAGGCTGTAAAAAGTTAACGAGATTTTTTCAGGATTTTTATTCATTCCTAAGAGCACTCAAAAGAGAACCGCGTAAGGCCCATTGGGTTGCTAGCCAAATCCATAGTAGACCATTGGCCATTACAATAAGAAGCGTTAGAGCTAACGAACGAAATGGTATTTCAGTAGCTGATGTCGATAGCAGTGGTATCACAGCTACTAAGGCGGCGCCCATACCACATAGAAGAACTAGAAATAGCAATAATCCATGTTCACGAATCATCAATCCTTGGATTGCCTTCCTAGAAAAACCTACAGCACCCAAGAGAGCTAATTCTCCACGACGTTCTAAAGAGTTTCGTAATACCACGATTCCTAATCCTAAACTTCCTAAAAGAAACCCGAGACCGCCAAGGGCCTGAAAAATAGCAAGGTAAGTATTTTCAACCGTATTCAAAGCTGCCAACCGCTCTTGGGTGGATGTAAGCTCCATTCCAATATCTTGAAAAGCGCTGGAAAAATCTTTTTCAAAATGTTGTGCTTCGTTTTTTGGTGTATCGATTAAAAAGAAACGATAACCATTTTCGGAATGGAAATGTTTGGTAAAGTTTTCTTCGGAAATTAATATGTTTCCTTGCAAGACTGAATGGGCCAGAGAGCCCACGAACCGCACGGGAAGTCTCTGGCCTTTTTCATCGATATAAAATAAAGAATCGCCAATCGATTTGCCTAGCGCCCAAATAATCGTTGCTTCATCCGCAATCGCTGGGATGGCGCCATCTGGCAATCGCTTTTTTAAAAGTGCCCACGGATTTTGATCTGAAACTTTTTCGAATGTTTTGGTAAACGTAAACGCTCTGCGAGTTTCTAGATCTTCCGGACGTACACCGAGTAAACGCGGGGTTTGCGCACGATTTAGATTTAAACAACTAGCATCATCCCCATCTCGAACACGCAATGAAATAATTTTGACCGGTAAGCGGTCTAAGCCAAACCGGTTACGCATTTCTTTAGCATCTAAATCGCGATAAATGGCTTGAGTGGATTCGCCTATCCATGAAAACCCTCCAGTGCCTGATGAAGGTTGACCAGTTTCTTCAAATGGGCTACGTCGATTTGCCCCCACCGAAATAATCAGAAAAGATCCACAAGCTAGGAGTCCTATCGTTGCAAGACTCCGCCATCTTCTCCGCGAGAGATTCCGAATGGCAAGAAGAGCCAATGTAAATGGACTATTTTTCCCCTGCGAAGAATAAGCTACCAGCATTTGGCAAATCCCAAGCCCAGCCACTAAGAGAAAAGTGCCTGCGCCAAAAAAAGCTGCTGTATTTTTCTGATGTTGCAAAAGAATCGCTGGAACTAAAAGAAATAAAGCTGCCAGAAGCGAGAACCCTACGATCCATAAGTGATACTTTTTGGATACAGCATTTATTAC
>CAZNSF010000411.1:0-2710 GCA_964575565.1 uncultured Verrucomicrobiota bacterium
AATCTGGCCGGTGATCAGAAAAGTAACGCAGATTTTGCCGTACTGCATCGGCTGTCCCTTGGTACCAACATGTATTTTCCAAGGTTTGTTGCGCTGCACAGATTTCGATAAAACCATTCGAAAAATGGTCAAAACGATAAGTCTGTAAAATATGCCGATGGAGAGAAGCGCTATTAAACTGTGTTAAAACATAAATCTTACGAATATCGGAATTGATACAGTTACTAATCGGAATATCTACCAAACGAAACTTTGCGCCCAATGGCACGGCAGGCTTGGCACGCATTTTAGTTAGTGGATAAAGCCGTGTCCCCTGCCCTCCGCCCATAATGACAGCCAGAACGTTTATCGTAGAGGGAGCGGGATGTACAGAAAGCGACATATTTGGTTAAAGAAAAGCTGCAGGGCGTTAAAAAACTATGGTATGTGCCATGGCAAAGACTATTTCAATAAAATTTTAACTTGACCAACTCCTTTATTGAGCACAAGAAATAAAAAGCAAATCGTATATTTGATTAGATCTTACGTAATTACTTCTTATTTGATTAAGCTTTGTCTCTAAACTCGTAGGAAAATAGCCGTCCTTATAGGAAAGCCTCTGTTATGCTGGATATACAAAACTTACATGTTCATTATGGGGCCATCCATGCACTCAAAGGCATATCTCTCCGTGTCGATACCAATGAAATTGTTACACTGATTGGCGCCAATGGAGCAGGAAAATCTACATTGTTACGGGCTGTTTCCGGCCTTTTAAAACCAACCGGAGGTTCTATTCTGTTTCGTGAAAACCAAAGCTTACTTGGGTTAGCACCGCATGATGTGGTGGCCCTAGGCATTGCGCAAGTCCCCGAAGGTCGAGCTATTTTTGCAAACTTATCTGTAATGGAAAACTTGGAAATCGGAGCTTATTTAAGACAAGATCAACAAGAAATAGAAAAAGATTTTGTCCGGATCTTTGAGCTCTTCCCCATATTAAAAGAACGGCAACGCCAAAGCGCTGCTACCCTTAGCGGCGGCGAACAACAAATGCTTGCTATTAGCCGTGCACTCATGGCAAAACCTAAGTTATTACTCCTTGATGAACCTTCCCTTGGTTTAGCCCCGCTTGTAGTACAAGCGATTTTTAAAACGATCCAGAATATTAATCAAAATGGAACAACCATTCTGTTGGTGGAACAAAATGCACATATGGCATTGCAAGTAGCTCATCGAGGGTATGTTATCCAAACTGGCGAGGTGGTTTTGGCAGGCAGTGGCAAAGAATTGCTTGCCACGGAACGAGTTCGGCAGTTTTATCTAGGTGAAGCATGAGTAGTATTGCGATCATAGGCGCCTCGACAAACCCGGAAAAATTCGGCAATAAAGCCGTCCGGGCTTACCTCCAACAGGGTTGGACCATCTATCCGGTAAATCCGAAGGAAACTACTATTGAAGGGCTTACAGTCTATAAATCCGTGCGAGAAATTCCAGGATCTGTAGATGAAGCGAGCATATATCTTGCGCCCCACTTAGTGCCAGCTGTACTTCAAGAAATTGCCGCAAAGGGAATTAAACGCGTATGGTTGAATCCAGGCACTGAAAGTGATGATGCTGTGGAACGCGCTGAAGAACTAGGTCTGGAGCCTATCATTGCTTGTTCCATTGTGGGTGTGGGAGTTAATCCAAATAAGTTATAATAAATCTAGTGCATCGTTGGCGCGATTTACCTATTGGTTCTTCCATCTATTATCAGTCCGGTTTTACCGAGAGCGCAGCATGCTTTCAATAAAACCACGAAAAAGCGGGTGAGGATAATTTGGTTTCGATAGAAATTCTGGATGGAATTGGCAACCCAAAAACCATGGATGATCTTTTAACTCGATAATTTCGACAAGATCATTTCTCGGTGAAACGCCAGAAAAAATCATTCCTAAACTTTCGAACCGATGGCGGTAAGAATTATTAAACTCGTAGCGATGCCGATGCCGCTCACTGATCATCGTGTGGTGATAAAGTTTAACAGCCTTACTCCCTTTAATCAGTTTGCATGGCCATGAGCCTAAGCGCATAGAAGCTCCCTTTTGCTGTATCGCTTGCTGCTCTTCTAGAAGCGAAATAACAGGATCCGATGTATGGCGATCGAATTCTGTGCTGTTTGCGTGGCGGAGGCCGGCTACATGACGTGCAAAATCAATGACCGCAATTTGCATGCCAAGGCAAAGACCGAGATAAGGTTTCTTTGATTTCCTAGCATAAGCGGATGCTGCAATTTTGCCTTCCGTGCCACGATTGCCAAAGCCGCCCGGCACAAGAATACCATCCGTTTTACTTAATTTGCTGGCAGCACCGCTCTTTTCAATCTCTTCAGCATCTATATTTATAATATTCACCCTGCAATTGTGATAAGCGCCTGCATGAGTTAAGGATTCATAAATACTTTTGTATGCATCTTGTAATTCAAGATATTTTCCGACAACAGCAATGGTGACCTCTTTTTTTGGTTCAATCACACGTTTTACAAAATTTCGCCATGCATTCATCTTTGCAGGACGCCGGTTTAAACGCAAATGATGGCAAACAAGATCATCGAGCTTCTCCTTTTGCAGCATTAACGGCACTTCATAAATCGAATGAGCTACATCGGTTTCTTCAACCACGGCCTCGAGCGGAACATTACAAAACATGGAGATTTTTTGACGCACATCTTTCGAAAATGGCCGTTCGGATC
>CAZNSF010000412.1:0-3540 GCA_964575565.1 uncultured Verrucomicrobiota bacterium
TAAAAGATTGCCCAATAGCTTGATTAAGGCATTTTTGAAGAAGGGATGGAGCAATTGCCGCATCTGTTGTTAAAAATCCAAGCATCGTGGCATGAAGAGACGGATATTTCCCTGTAGCACTCATCCCAGGGTGAATCATGCCTGCGCCCTTAGCCATTCCTCCAATACGAACTGTTTGTTTGCCTATCTTCATCTCCACAGCCATTTGCTTAGCAAAAGTATCGGTTGTCATAATCGCTTCTGCGGCAGCTTGGCCATTCGGAGAAAGAGAGGAAGCGGCTTTACGAATCCCATAAGCGATTTTATCCATTGGCAACTGAACCCCAATGCGGCCTGTCGAACAAACCAAAAAATCTTGAGGTTTATCCGTAAATCCCTCCGAAAAAATAGCGCGGCTGGCTATTTTCGACATCATCGCTGTATTCTGAAGCCCCTTCCGACCTGTAGCCGCATTGGCATTACCGCTATTAACCACTACACCGCACACCGAACGATTGCGGCCATTTCGAAATTTTTGAAGGTTAAAAAGAACAGGAGCAGCTTTGGCTTGGCTAGTAGTAAACGTACCAGCAAAATAACACGGCTTTTTAGAAATAATAATCGCAACATCTTTGGCTGCTGATTTCTTAATGCCCGCTGCAACTCCCGAAGCAAGAAAGCCCTGCGGTGCGCATATACCACCGGCTATTTCTTGGAATTTGGAACGATTACTCATTAGACCATCGCGATACACGATGGTGTATTAATAACTAACAACAACTCCTAAATGCAAACGCGAATTATAACGTTTATTATTGCCGGTATCGTAAAGCTGCCACCCGTAGTCGGCCCGCATCGAAAGATAGGGATTTAACGCATAACGCAACCCAGGTCCAACACTAGCTAGCAATATATGAGGATCTTCCCCTGGTAAAAGTTGATTATTTTCAGTTACTCCATAATCAAAGAATGTCAGGAACTGTAATTGATCGGTGATCTTACTAATTCCGAACCACGAAGCCGGACTTAAAGAAGGCGTTCTTAATTCAGTCGAAAACAGGTAGCCCTCATCTCCATTGGCTTCTCGTTCATCATAGCCACGCACCGTGTTAAAACCACCGATCCCAAATTGCTCACTCCCTAAAAGATTGCTGTCGGCTAGTTGATAAGTCCCTTTAACAATCCATGAGAAATCTTTTGGCAGCTTAGTGACTCGTTCCAAGCTAATTCTACTATAAAAATAATCTGGTTTTGCAAAGGCTCGGGCTGCCCGGAAATTTGTTTCTTTGTTATCGGCAGTAATATCCCCGGGGCTATAAAAAAGATTAACGCCCAAAGCAGTGCTGCCCCAAGTATCTCTTAAACTACCATTATAACCAAGAGTCCCTTGGAGAATATCTGTGGATGTGTTAAATACTTGGGCGCCGCCAAATTCCAAATTGTTATTACTCTGTTTGTAATCAAAACCCGCGGCGACTTCATGCACATAGTCTCGCAGAGATGGCAATGAAACTGTAAATGAAGGGAGCGGAACCGTATAACGACTGCTAATCTGCCAACTGGTACCGGTTAAATTAAATAGTCGATTGGCAATGTCGGCTTTGCTTTCCGCATGGCTTCCAAAAAAAGCCAGCCGGTGATGCCATGGCAGAGGAGCTACATAACTCCAAGAATGGGCGGACAATTTATTAAAATTATCATCGGCAGTATACTGATAATTGAATTGATGGTCTTTTTTCATGGCATTACCCCAATTAAAACCGAGAAGAATGCGCTCATCTCCTGTCAAATCATTGCCGCTATCTTCATAGCCAGTATAAAATCGTATGGGGAACCGATCTTTTGTCTTTAGCAACAAATCTGTTTGGCCGAACTTTTGCCCAGGTGTAAAAACCATATCCACTTGTCGAAATGGATTGCTATTAATCCAGTTTATATCTTCTCCAAGTTCTCTTAAACTAAGGGTATCTCCCATTTTGGAGCGGATTTGCTCTTTCAAAAATGAACTCTCAAACCATTGATTGCCTTCCACCTGCACTTTGCCAACCTTACCTTCTAATACCACTACTTGAATGATTCCTGATGTAACATTTTGTTCAGGAAGAACAACATCTACTACGGGATGATCGCTCTTACGATAAAACATCACTACATCGCGTGTTAATTGATTTAGCGACTTTAAACTTACAGGCTTGCCAATGTATTCCTGCATGAGTTCTAGAAATTCTGGTGTTTTGAGAAGATCAATTCCAACCGATACAACCCCCGTAATACCCGGCATACCCTTTTTACGAATGTCATTAGGGTCCTTTACAAATAAAAGTCCTTTTAACTCGCTGGCGATTACTTTTTCATCTCCTTTAGCTGCAGGAGGTTCTGCGGGAAGTTCGAATTTTCCCTCGTGCGGTGCTGGAGTCTTCGGCGCAACTTTTGGATAGTCTTGACCATATGCCTGAAACATGAACAACCATCCCAATAGTAAATAACTAATCCATCTTATATTCATAAATCATGAAATGTTATTTTTGTAACCTGTTGATTTTTAAACGGATAGAGAGCTTACCAAGGAAGACTTTCCCATGCCGTTTTGCAAGATAAATTTCTATTTTGTCTTGCCAGTGCTTGGACTAGAAGACGACTCCTCACCCGTCTTATCGGCAGGTGGATTAACCAATTGGATTTTAAAATCATTGACAATTTGTTTTGCTGCGGGATGGCTTGATGCCATCTCGATAATATCCCGGCTTAAACCGTTAAGTGTCGTGTCGACAGTTTTAGCTCTTGGTAAATATTTGGCGTAATCTTGCTTTAGTTTATCGTATTCTTGTTGGGAATTTTTATCTTGTTTCTGCCTTTGACCTCGCAACTGATATAGATTGACCACATCAACAATATTCAAAATACACAGAATAGTAAAAACCAGTCCTACCGCCCAAAACGAAGAGTAGATTGACTTCATAGAATCATCGTAAGTCTGAACAGGTTGTTGATATGCTTGGGCTGCTGGATCATTGGGATCGCTATACGGCTGGGTTGTCATAAAACATTGTTTTTACTTCATTAATTCTTCGTCTTACTCTCTGTTTTTCCTTCTACTTTATCCGTTGCATTAAGTTTTACACTAAGCTCATGTTTCGAAAGCAAGTTGCGCACATCAGAATCTGTACTTTGAGCAAGGCGCATCGCTATCTTATGTAAGGCAGCTTCCCTTTGCGTGGTGATATTAACAACAGATTGGGCCTGCTTAGCAAGAGATTGAGCTTGCACCTGGGTTTTTACGATTTGCTCATAAATTCCATCCACACTTCGTTTTAGAAAAAAAGTCGTTATAATGAGCCCTACCAGTAAAATACTGATTATATTTAAAGTATAAAATTGCCATTTACGCATAATGAGCTACACACCCTATGGCATAAAACTGATGGTGGCAATACCTAAATCATTTTAGCTGGATTTTGAGAAAGAACAAACCTGTTTCCCTTTAAAACAGGCATGCGAATATATAACCGCGAAAGGTCTGCTTTTTAATTCACCTGCCTGGCCGAGTGGAGCCCCACGGGC
>CAZNSF010000413.1:0-2643 GCA_964575565.1 uncultured Verrucomicrobiota bacterium
GTTTACATCGCATGATGGCTTTAGCGAAGCAAATACAGGGATCGCCATTCATTCCATTGCCTTTGGACAAAAGCTTCTCGAGTCTCGTAAAACTGCAACCGTTGACGAAGCTGTCGAAACTATTCAAAAACTTTACCTCGATTTGTGGGATTAAAATAGCGATTTTCTGGCAAGCCTTTTTATGTATCGAATCGTTGGAGCCGACCGTCTCGAATATGGTCCTGTAGCAAAAGAACAATTGATTCGATGGGTTCGCGATGGACGTGCCAATGGTCAAACCCTTGTAAGAGCCGAAGGCGAAACAGAGTGGAAACCGCTGGCAAGCCTCCAGGAGTTTGTGGATGTATTTAGAATAGGGAACCCTTTGCCACCGCCTATTTTGTCGGTCATCCAAAGCGCAGAAGAGTTAGAGGAAACCATTTTAAACCGTGAAATTACAGTTAATATTGGCAGTTGCATCGGCCGAAGTTGGCGGATAGTAAAAAATAATTTCTGGTTAACAGTCGGAACAACCTTTTTAGTGTTTCTAGTATCTTGGATAAGTTCGGCTGTTCCACTTCTCGGCAGTCTTTTAGGTTTTATTTTGAATGGAGTATTGTTCGGTGGACTTTATTGGTTTTTCTTAAAATTAATACGCGGTGAAGAAGTAGAAGTGGGTGATGCTTTTGGAGGGTTCCGGTTAGCATTTGTTCAGTTGATGCTAGGGGAAATTGTTATAAGTTTACTCACCATCATTGCGGTACTTGTAGTCTGTTTGCCATTTTTTTTACCAGTTTTTTTGGATCTTATAAGAGGTATAAGTTCTCTTCATGGCAACGGTTCTAATGTAGTAATAGCTCTTATGGGTAAATGGGGTATTCTTTGTGGTTTAGGCATTTTAGCGGGCATGGCTGTTGGTATTTTTTTATCCATTATCTGGTTATTTGCTTTACCGCTGATCATCGACAAAAAATTGAATTTTTGGCAAGCGATGAGATTAAGCCGTAAGGTGGCCATGAAGGTATGGTTTCGGCTTTTTGGTTTAATGTTTGTTTGCGGGCTTATTGGAATCGCTGGAGTTTTAGCTCTTATTGTTGGTATATTTATAGCTTTACCAATTAGCTTTTGCGCCATTGCTTATGCTTATGAAGATATCTTTGGGAACCAAAACAGACAAACCGCTGGATCGAGCCACAGCTTGGGTGTGTCTCATCAGTAATTTACTCGTATTACCCGGACTAGGTTCTTTGGTGGCAGGAAAGCGATCGGGTTTTTTTCAAATGCCTATGGCACTGATCGGCTTAGGGCTATCTGTCTTTTGGATGATTTCCTTTATCAAAATTTGGGTTCACACGAAAGAGATTCCATTGTATGGCGGGCCGTATTTACTCATTGGCATTTTAGGAATAGGCATATTTTTTGCCGCTTGGCTTTGGGCACTTGCTACGAGTAGGAAGATTTTTCAAGAGGTAAATACTAAATAAATTACCGCATCATTCGGATTCTTACGGTATAGCTTTCTGCTTTTTTAGTTGTGGAAATAGCAGCAATGGTGCGCGTTTCATTCGCAGTTAAAACCACAGTTTCCCAAGCTGTATCATCGCCGATCGAGAACCCATTGAGATCACGAAAGACCGTTTGAACTTGTACCGTTAAATCTTGGTTGGTGCGGTTGCGTACGTTCGACATGGTTTTTAATTTGCCTCCATCTGTTCGTTCAGCATTTTGGGAATCCACGGCAATAAAGTCAGAAAGTTCTTTATCCAAAATAACGGTTTTATTTTCGATTTCGGGCGAAGAGTCTCGCTGGGCAGGGACATAAGGTCCTTCGCTGCTTGCACAGCCGAAATAAAAGAAACTGCTGATTGTTATAAGGAAGAAGCAATAAACGTTTTTCATAATTTTACCTTTCTGTTAAGAGAATCAATTGAGGTTGTCGGTTTACATTAATTTCTACTTTTTGTTTGCGAACAATATTTCCTTGTTGATCAAGAAATTGGAATTCAAGGGTTTGTTTATTAGTTGGAAGGGTTAAAGGTAGAATGTGGATGGTAGCTGGTAGTAAATCCCATGTTCGTGTATCAGCCTTGGGTTGGATGGTAGAAGCGATGCTCTTGGTTGCTAAACCTGCAGCGGTTACCCCTAGGCCAATGGCTGCTACATCTCTATCATCACCAACCACACCGCCAACGGTGGTTCCGATTCCGCCGGCTGTCAAGATATCGCCAGCTGTTGTGGTGCCTGCGTGCGCATCTCCTTTCCCTTCGTTGACCACATCCATCTGCCGTAATCCACGTGACGTGGCTTGGGCGAATAAATCTTCTGCAAGAGGAAGTATTTTTGTGGTCTTGCCTAAATTTAGTTTGGCTTGGATTACCTTTGAATCTCCTTGGCGATAACTAAGATGTTCTCCGTAATCGCCTTTGGGGATTTTAATGGGACCAGCCCCAAGTAAAAGCACACAAAGGGTCTGGTCGTTTTTGGTAGGGAGTGGAAGAGGGGTCTCATTAGAAGTTTGATGATTAATACGATCCCAACATTCTTTGGCCGCAGAAGGATCGCCTAAGTTCCAATTACACCAACCTTCCAGCCAGTGGGCGCTCACCCAGTTTCCACGCAAAGCAGAGTCATTTTTAACAGCATCTTGGAGTTGGACACTTTTAA
>CAZNSF010000414.1:0-2561 GCA_964575565.1 uncultured Verrucomicrobiota bacterium
ATTTGTGGGATCATTTCTCGAGCTTGATAATACGCAACGACATCGAATGCTTCCGCTATGGAACCCATTCGTGGACCAAAAGTAAGTGAAACACCAGGGCTTGGACTCTTGTGAGTGATTGAACGATCAATATAATAAGGCGGGCGACTGATGATTTCTAAAACGGCTTGAAGGGCTTCTTCGCGGTAAATACCCAGTGAATGTTTCTCAAGGTTTCGAACAGCAAGAGCAAGTTCTTCCCCTGAAGGAGTAGTTTCAAGAATTTCTAAACTTGCTGTTTGAGATGTGGGATCGTCCATTTCGTAAAGGACTTGCAAAAGAGACGTTCGGAAAGAAGAAGAGATCATGATATCTCCGGATGGCATTGTGAGCTTAAGAGAAGTAAGCTTATGGAACATGATATCCTTATTGGTACGAAGAAATTCCAGAATAGCCTTTGAACCCTCTTCGCCAAAGTCTTTAAGTTGGAGAAAACGTTTTAAAAATTCAATTTCTTCTACACCAACAATAGTTTCCTTAAACCCTGAATTCTCGAGTTCAGAAAAAATCTGTTCAATAAATGCTTTTGCATTTCGGAAAGCCTCTGCAGTGCTTTCCTTATTTTCTTGATCATTACTTTGCGGCTCTGGAACTTGTTTTTGAGTTTGCCTAGTGTTTACTAATGGAAGGTCTTTCTCATTTGGTTTTACGGGACTGCGGTTTACGGTTTTGGTAGCTGCAGCTTTCTTAGCCAGTCGCAGCCATAAAACGGCACCCGTTCCTAATCCAATCAGGATTAATATACTTATTGCTATCGTGCCTAATTTTTTAATTGTCATAGCTTTTAATACTCCTTCGGTAAGCGTAGTCACTTCGCTAGAAATGATTCCACCAGCAGCTAATTTTCCCGCAGCAACACTGGATGCAGCTTTAAGGGTTGATGAGATAAATACCTCCGGCACCGTTGCCGAAGCATTTTCGGTTAAAAGAACGCCAAGCGCTGCACCAGAAAGAACTAATCCTTGACGCGCCAATCTTTTTTGTAAGATCGCTCGTCCACGGCTTACTTGGGCAGCAAAAGTACCCACAGCCAACCCTAAATGTTTAGCCGCTTCTTCCACGGTTCGGCCTTCTAAGTGATGCAAGATAATTGGCAGACGATATTTTTCCGGTAAGGCATCGAGTTCTTGATCGAGTAGCCCGAGGAGCGTTTCTTTTTGTTGGGAGTCATTAGTACTTACAATCGTTTGCATGGTCATACTGGTTTCTTCCTCTCGTGTTTTGCGCAAAGCTTCGTTTTCTCGGAGGCGGATGGAGACGTATCTGGCGGTATGGTGCAACCAGCCGCCAATGGATGAACGGCCGCACAATGCTTTTGCTTTTTTAATAAGAAGTAGAAAGGTGCTTTGGGCAGCATCTTGGGCATCGTGCTCATTTTTTGTTACACGCCGACAGACATCCAAAACCATGCTGCTATGGCGTTGGAGAAGCGTCTCAAAATGGATCTGGTTGCCGCTGGAGATATACTTCTCCAGCAATTCTCCATCGTTTTGGCTTTCAGGATTCATAGGGGTTAATATACCATTTCTACAGTATTTTTAGTCCTTCTATTATATACTCCGTAAAAGAGCTTAATTTATGCATTGTTTTTCATATAAAAAGAAAAAGATTGCTTCTCCCCCAAATGTTTTTGGGGGATCGCAATGACGATTATTTATTGTGAACCCAAAATCACTCATTATCTCTTTGCACGATGTTACAACGAGTAACTACGCCAAAGTACATCGTCAAATAGAGGCATTAGCTGCTCTTGATATTCACCAAACCAGTTTATTGGTAGTGCCCCACTTTCATGGTCAAGAAAAACTCCAGGAAGATAAGATTCTTTGTAAATGGCTATTAGAACTTCAGGGAGAAGGGCACGAAATAGTTTTACATGGATGGGAACATCGAGTCGCAAATCGTAAATCGCAAATCGTAAATCGTAAATCCCCATTCACTTGGTTTTATGAAAATCTTTATACATCGCGTGAGGCAGAATTTTTAAATCTGGATTATCAGGAAGCCCGTACACGTATTGGGAAAGGATTAGCTATGTTTCGTGATCTTGGGTTAAACGCACGCGGTTTTATTGCTCCCGCTTGGCTGATGAATCCTAATGTAGAAAGAGCGGCAAAAGATCATGGTTTAATTTATACCAACACCATTTCTAAACTGATTCATCTTCCAAGTGGACAAAATTATCCGACTCGTTCGTGTGTATGGAGCACGCGCGCGCTTTGGCGACGCGCTCTTTCGCAAAGTTGGAATGCTATTCTTTTTCAAAGGCTTGCTTCAGTAGATCCCTTAAGAATCAGTCTACATCCCAACGATCTTGATTATCCCGAGGTTTGGGAGCAAATTAGGGCATTGATTCGACTTGCCCGCCACGAGCGAATGCCAACTACGTATGCCGATTGGATCCAACACCATGGATAAACCAAATTTAGAAAGCACTGCTTCGCCCATTTCCAAAGTGGACATGCATGTCCACTCGAAATTTTCGAATCAACCTACCCAATGGATCTTGCGGCGTGTAGGCG
>CAZNSF010000415.1:0-4655 GCA_964575565.1 uncultured Verrucomicrobiota bacterium
AGGCAATTACTGCGGGGCGTTTCGTGTAATAACGAGCAATCTTAATTGCGTTCTCAACCGCTTCAGCTCCTGAATTAACTAATAACGTTTTTTTAGAATGAGTGCCCGGTGTGATTGTATTTAATTTACGCGCAAGATCTACATAAGGCTTATGCATCGTTACGTGAAAACACGTATGCAAAAACTTATCGGCTTGATGTTTGATGGCCTCGACCACCTCTGGAGGAGTATGGCCCACATTGAGGGAGCCTAAGCCACCTGCAAAATCGATGAAACAATTGCCGTCCACATCTTCTAAGACAGCGCCATGAGCCCGGGCGGCAAAAATAGGTGTTATTTGGAATACAGCCTTTGGAACATGTTTTTGGCGTTCTTGAAAAAGCCTTTGACTATTCGGCCCTGGAACTTTGGTTCGGAGTAAAATGGAATGCATAAATCTAATAAGAGCTGCGAGCCTCGAGTATTTCTATGAGAAGGGTTTTAAAAAATGTATCATTCATTTATTAAGATGAGATTGCTTCGGGGTAAAACCCCCTCGCAATGACACTGCGATAGGAGTATTGTCATTGCGAGCGAAGCGAAGCAATCTCTTTTCTTTTTTATAAAACATTATCATTTTACACTAGGCTAATGCAAAATTTGGGTTTAAGAAATTAACAAAGACATGAATCTCCCAAACAAAATTACTCTTTTTCGGTTGCCTTTAACGGTCGTTTTTTTTGTTTTTTTCTTTGATCAACCCCTTCCCTATTTTTTCCCGGAAAAGTTTAACGCAACCCCTTATCATCATACGATTGCTTTTTTCTGTTTCCTCATTGCATGCGTCTCGGATTGGTCAGATGGTTATCTCGCGCGCAAGCGCAATCAAATAACTCCCTTTGGAAAACTGTGGGATCCTATCGCTGATAAAATTTTAGTAACGGCTGCTCTGGTCACACTGGTAGCTAATGATGCTATGCCAGCCTGGATTGTGGTAGTGCTCCTTTCACGTGATTTTGCGGTTTCCGGGTTACGCATGTTGGCTGCTCAACAGAATATTACCCTTGCTGCAGAAACGGGTGGTAAAATTAAAACCGTGGTTCAACTTTTTACGATTGGCGTTTTATGTGCACATTACGCTCTTATCCACGATTGGAATTGGGATTTTTTGCCAAAGCCCTTGCCAAGACCTGGTTTTGCTTGGTTCGAAATTTGGCTTCTTTATCCGGCATGTGTTCTCACAAGCGTTTTTTCGGCTTGGCGTTATTTCCGCAAAAATTGGTCATTGCTTGGGCTTTAAGCATCTAGATAAGATAGGTCTATGGCATCTCCACTTGTTATTGCAGGCCGCGAGTTTTGCTCACGCTTGTTCATGGGAACCGGTAAATTCGCCTCCAACGAACTGATGCGCGATGCCTTGGAAGCCTCTAACACTGAAATAGTAACTGTGGCGCTTCGACGCGTGAACCTTACAAAAAAGCGAGATTCCTCTCCTAGTATTCTTGATTATATTGATACCCATCGTTACTTACTGCTACCCAACACAGCAGGATCGAGGACTGCAGAAGATGCCATTCGTCTTGCGCGTTTAGCAGTCGCTGCAGGTTTACCTAAATGGATTAAATTAGAAGTCCATCCCGATTCTCAATATCTATTGCCAGACCCTGTCGAGACCCTTAAAGCAGCAGAAATTTTGGTCAAGGAAGGCTTTACGGTATTACCCTATATTAATGCGGATCCGGTTATTGCGCTTCGGCTGCAAGATGTCGGTTGTGCTACGGTAATGCCATTGGGCTCTCCTATTGGCTCTAATCAAGGAATCAAAACGCGCGCGCAAATCGAAATTATCATTGAACAAGCACGGGTACCGGTGGTGGTCGATGCTGGGCTTGGGGCGCCTTCCCAAGCAGCTGAAGCGATGGAGATGGGCGCTGATGCGGTATTGGTCAATACCGCTATTTCTGTAGCATCCGATCCTATTCGAATGGCACGCGCGTTTAAAGCAGCTGTAGAAGCTGGCAGAGAAGCTTTTGAAATCGGTTTACCTGCCATTTACCATCAAGCTAAAGCGACAAGTCTCTCAACAGGTTTTCAAGGGACATAAAGAAAATTTTTCGTTTTATCCGAAAACAACATGCAACGACTTTAAACCTCGTAAAGTAACATTGTGCTGCCATTCAATCGCTTTGTCTGCAAGTCGTAATTTAGGGAAACGACGGAGGATGGTAAGGATAGCGATCGGCCCTTCTAAACGAGCAAGGGGTGCACCTATACAAAAATGTATTCCAGTACCAAAAGCAATATGGCGATTTTCGCGGCGATGGATATCGAACCGATCTGGATTTGGGAATTGATCTGGATCATGATTAGCAGCACCAATCATGGGAGATACGGCATCTCCTTTACGAAGCCGCTGGCCATTCATTTCGATATCTTCCGCAGCGATTCGAAACATACGAAAGAGTGGACTATCGTAACGCAAAGATTCTTCTGTCGTTGCTGTAATGAGCAAAGGATTCTCTCGTAATTGCTGGAGTTGATCTGGATGCCGTAGGAGTGCAAGAAGTCCATTTCCAATAAGGTTAGTTGTTGTTTCGTGCCCAGCAACAAACATGGTAACTACGGTAGCTAATAGTTCTGCCGTAGTAAGTTTATTCCCATGCTCTTCTGCAGCCAATAGGTTACTCAATAAGTCTTCCTTAGGACATTGCCGCCGTTCTGCCATAAGTTCACCCAAATACTCGCGCATTTCTAAAATACTATCTTGAGCACTTGCAATTTTATTGATATCCGCGCGACCTGTTCCAAGAACCGACATAATATCATCAGACCAACGCTTAAATCGGTCGAGGTCTTTTACCGGTAATCCAAGGAATGTGGAAATCACCATCGCTGGCAATGGATAGGCTAAGTCACGGATTACATCCATTCCTTCTTTGGACTGAATGCCATCGAGCAATCGATCTGTAACTGCCTGCACTTGTTCACGCACGCTTTCGACCACGCGAGGAGTAAAGGCCTTATTTACTAATCCACGGAGACGGGTATGAATAGGAGGATCCGAATGCATTAACCCGTGTTCGAAATGGCTTTTGAATGCTTCCATCTGCCGTTGCTGCTCTTTTGGAAGTTGGTTCACAAGGGCAGTCATTCGACCGGCATTCGAAAATAATTTCGAATCACGCAGGCATGCATTCACATCGTTATAGCGAGTAAGCACCCAGCTTTCCATCACATCGCTCCAATACACAGGGGCTTCCGAACGGAGCCGATAGCAAATAGGATATGGATCTGCAAAAAACTCTGGGGTCAGTAGAGACTGATCAAAGATTGGTTGAGTTACACACTGCATGAGATACCTTTTATGGTAGGAACTGCTTACGCTTATCAGCCGAAATCTGCGCCGTCAAGATAAACAACCGAATTTATAGGAACAAATTAATCAGCGGCCTCTAATTGTCCCTGAAGTTGTTCGCACGCATCTTCCGCTGCTTGTTGGAGAGCTAAGGTATCGAGCTCTGACTTTAAATCATCAATCATTTGGAGAGATGCCTCTACTTTATCTCTTAAAAGGTCAGAAACCGAAACGGTCTGTGTTTGTACAACGGAATTTGGAGTAGGGCTTAGAGTAGAATCTGTGAGGCTAGGTGTAAGCGCCGTAGATTCCCAAGAAGAAAGATTAGGATGGCTAATTTGATAAAGTAACCATTGTTTTTCTTGTTCGGTCGCCTCTTTAAAAATTTCAAGTGTCCACTCACGAGCATCTACATCCTGAAAATCTAATTTTTCCAAAAGGTTTACATGAGACTTTAACAAAGATTGACGTACATTTTTATTACTCATAAGTCGTCGAAAAGTGTTCTGGGAAGCTTCTTGAGGAGATGCCAGCAAAGTAGCCTGATTCAACGATGCTACCTTCGGATACTTCTCCAGATTTTCTTCTGTTTGGGGAGTTGCTCCTGCTACTTGATCATATCCCATAATGGCGAGCATCTGATAATCAATCCACCGCAATTCGTCCTTGGTATCTGCAAAGTTAAGAAGATATGGCAGCACTTCGGATACAGCATCGAAAATCTCCGATCGATAAGTACCCGGCGACTGCTTCTCAAGATTTCTTGCAGCAAGAAATATTTCAGCTGTTGAGGAAGTTCGTCGCAGAATTTCAAGGCTGGTTGCCTTAGAAACAGGGTCATCCAAACCAGAAAGGGCTTCAAGCAATGCAATTCTTATAGAAGGGAAAACTGTTAGCCGCTTTTGCAACGGTGTGATATCATAAGGTGTAAGAGAAATATCCTGTCCCGTTTGCAGAAATTCCTGGATTGCTTTGGAACCTTCTTCACCAAAATCCTGGAGACATTGTAAATACCCCATAATCTTAACAGGCCGAATATCTTCTAAATCCATGTTTTCAATTTCAGAGATTAATTGGTTAATCACACCTTGTGGCGTCTGTAAATGCTGGCGAGATTTTATATCGATACTTGGATTCGTCATGGTGGAGGACTTCCCGCCCATCATCGGCTGTTCTGGAAGCGGTATTGATTTTATTTTTCTTTCCGTAACTTGCACAGTTCCTACCTGATTTTTTACTTTAGGAACAGGAAGAGAAGCCTTTTCCACTCTCCTCAAGATAGGTTGTTTAGGATGCTTGGAGATGGCGTTGGAAGAAAGCC
>CAZNSF010000416.1:0-3932 GCA_964575565.1 uncultured Verrucomicrobiota bacterium
CTGTCCCATGTCGATCGTATTATCATGGTCGCCTGCGGAACTTCTTGGCATGCAGCCCTTGCAGGAGAGTATCTCATCGAAGAAATCGCGCGTATCCCATGCGAAGTCGAATATGCCAGTGAATTTCGTTATCGCAATCCACCGATTAACAAACACACGTTGCTTTTTGCGATCACTCAATCTGGCGAAACAGCCGATACGCTTGCTGCCATGCGCGAAGCCAAACGTAGAGGGCACAAAACCCTCGGGATTTGTAATGTGGTGGGAAGCACTGTTGCTCGAGAGTCAGATGGAGGTATCTATCTCCATGCAGGACCGGAAATTGGGGTTTGCTCTACAAAGACTTTTACCTCGCAGGTGACTGTTTTAGCTTTGTTAGCTTTGCTTTTAGGAAGGTTGCATCACTTTTCAGCAGTACAAGGCGCTCATCTGATTAAAGAGTTAGAAGCTATGCCAGATAAAATTGCGCAAATTTTAAAACAAAACGAAGCGATTGGCGCGATAGCTGCCAAATACAAACATGCAAAAAACTTTCTCTATTTAGGAAGGCGTTTTAATTATCCCATCGCACTGGAAGGTGCGCTTAAACTCAAAGAAATCTCTTATATTCATGCCGAAGGATATCCTGCCGCAGAAATGAAACATGGGCCCATTGCCTTGATTGATGAAAAAACGCCCTCTGTCTTTATCGCTCCACGAGATGCAATGTACGAAAAAACAATGAGTAACCTAGAAGAAGTAAAGGCTCGGCATGGCCCTGTGATTGCCATTGCCACGGAATCGGATCCAGCCATTGCAAAAAAAGCAGATGATGTAATTTATGTGCCATCGACGATCGATCCTTTATATCCTCTACTTACCAATATTCCTCTTCAACTTTTGGCTTATCATTTGGCTATCCAACTGGAGCGCGATGTAGATAAACCACGAAACTTAGCTAAGAGTGTTACAGTGGAATAAAAAGCCAATAACTTCACCTAACCTCTCCTTGGTAAGGAGAGGTATAAGAAAGAGAAATTTTCTTGGATCATGCGTTGGCTCCAAACCATACCGTTTCGTTGGAAGGCAATCGTCGCTTTGGTGTTATTAAGCACATGCTATATCTGCCATTTTATTTTTTGTGCTAGAAGCGCTTTGCCGGAATTTTCAGAATATTTCCTTAATTCCGATATGCACGCCAACCTTTTGTGGGCACGCGGAATTGTTGAACAAGGCTGGTTAAATCCACACCCTTACCATCCTTATAATAATTGGATGCAACAAATAGCGCCCTACCAAACATGGCTTACATGGTGGGGCGGTGAAAGTGTTTTTCAGCAATCACCGCTGCCTGTTTACCTCCTAGCTCTCTTCCTCAAATTCAGTTCTAACCTTCTATTTTTCCACTTCTTTCAATGCCTTTTAACAATCCTTCTATGCGTTTTTTTAGGAATTTTGACTGCGATTACTTTTGAAAACCGTTCTGCGGGATGGGTTGCCTTTGTAATGGCTAGTCTTTATGGCCCATTTTATGGTTACTCTTGGCCATTGTTACGCGATTGTGTGGGATGGTTATTGATCGTTACTTCTCTTCTTACATTAACACTTTGGTGGCGAAGTTGGAGAAAGGGTATTCCTTCTCGTTTTATTTCGATAGGAGCAGGTATTTCGTTGGGCCTAGGATTATTGGCACGCGAAACTTTTTATTTAACCATTCCCCTGGCTTGTATTTGTCTTCTAATAAAAAGTGTTCAAAAGAAAATATATAGCCCCTTCATTTTCGCTATTCTTTCTACTCTTTTAACGATATCGCCGCTAGTCATCCGCAATGCAGAAGTGGGCGCGCCATTACTTTCTTCTTCGAATCGTTTTGCGGAATGTTTTATACTTGGCAACACCGCTTCTTCTCATCCCTCACTATTTTATCTTCCTCCGGAAATGGGAGATATTTTTCAGCAATCTGGCGGTAAACCTCTTAAAACTATTTATGGAACCTTGGCCACTCATCAAAAGGCTCCGTGGCATTTTTTGAGTTTACAGGCACAAAAGATTTTATCGCTCTTTGATCCCTTTGAAGCACCGGATAGTTTAAATCTTTATTTTATGGAGGAGATTTCGCCTTTTGTACGCTGGGGATTACCGCATTGGTTTATTCTTATTCCAGGATTAGGAGGATTTTTACTGGGATTTGCCAAACGTGATCGACGACACATTTGGCTGCTGCTTTTTGGAATTACGCTTTTGGCCGGTTTTCTGATTAACCCGGCTCTCTCGCGATTTCGTCAGTCCCTTGTTTTGCTCTGGATTCCTTGGGCTGGTTATTTTACCGCTTGGGTATGGAACGCTTTTCAAGAGAAATGCCGTTTTAGATTAACCATAGCTATTTTATTTCTATTTACTGGCTGGTGGCTTTGTCTAGGCCCTTTAGCCATTCATCCTCGCAACGCTTACTATCGCCCAATGGAATATCGGTTAGCCGCCTTTATTTACGAAAAAAATGGTCAAAAAGGTAAAGCAAAAGAAATCTTGGAATGTTTTGAAAATAAAATCCAATCCTCTAAGTGATAAGACAAGAAAGCCCGTTCTCCTCCTTAACAAGGAAGAGCCACAAAGCCACGTGGTTAGAGGAGGTTCCTTTTGGCTTGGTTTAACCTCACCTAGCCTCTCCTTGGTAAGGAGAGGAATGGAGAGGTAAATAAAAAAGAGATTTTTTGAATTACACACTAACTTAGGCTATGGTTTAACTGTACTTAACTGTACTATGAAATTTAATGGTCAACTTCAGTGTATAGGCACACGCTTTTTATTAAGCGTTTCTCTTGTAATAGCCTCTATTAACTTATTCGGGGAAGAAAAAGGTGTTCTCGAAGAAGCTTCGTCAAAAACCAAATATGAATTAACAGGCCAAACATTTAAGAAATGGATCGATGAGATCTTGCCAAAGCCCGAAGAATTATCTTGGAAAAAAATCCATTGGCGGCCTTCCTTTTGGGCTGCAGTAGTAGAAGCCCAAGAAACTGAAAAGCCCATTCTTCTATGGGCCATGAATGGCCATCCTCTCGGCTGTACGTGAAACAACGGTGTTATTGCCAGACAGTCTGTCTGGTCTAATCCTCGTATCCAATCTCTCGCTGAAAATTTTATCCCCGCTGCCGATGAAGTCCATCGTTTGCAAAATGGCAAAGATCGCGAGTGCATGCTTTTCCAAAAAATCGCTGAACAAGGTCATTATGCAGGGAAAACCCAACCGACCGATACCCGTCAAGGTATTTATGCAAGCGCGCCGAGTGGAATCTTGCTTGCTTCAGCAAATACCAATGATCCTGAACAAATGATCGCAATGCTCGAAAAAGCGTTAGAAAAATGGAAAGGCCTATCGCGTGATCGAAAAATTTTAGCGGATAAACCTTTACGCGAACCATCACAAAGCCAGCGATGGGAAAATCGTTATCCAGTCGATGGATTAGTTTTGCGAGTTAACTCTCGCGATTTATCTCCTAGAGAAAACATTGCGGATTGGCGCGCCCATGCTTGGAACCAAGATTACGCATGGTTTAAAAAAGAAGAGGCTCGCGCCTTCTTGCCATTAACCCTGGCGAAAGGGACAAAATATACGATTCCCATTCATCTTACTCGAAGAATTGTTCGCTGCCATTTAATTGATAATGTCCGGGGTCAAACATCGCTATTTCCTGATGGATGTATTGAAAAAGCAACCTTGGATGCTGAAGTGATCGGGCTAGAAAATGATGTTCTTTCTCTTCAATTCGATGGAGAAACTCGTACTTCACAAAAGGGGGTATGGCCGGTTGGCGGTTTTTCGGATATGCACAGTCCAACCAAGCAAACACGTGGATTTGAATCCCAACTTTTTGGCCGCGCTACTTACCATCTTAAAGAAGAACGATTTACTTCTTTCGAGCTTATTGCCATTGGCGATCGCTGGGGTGGCA